>NZ_JAAUVM010000019.1:0-125731 GCF_012030485.1 Pseudomonas sp. B14(2022) | reverse complement strand
GGACTATTCGTCGGCAGCGTCAGATGTGTATAAGAGACAGCCTTTGTCAAGGAGGCGCCGGTTCAATGGCTCAGAGGAAGTAGAGCAGGCTCGTCCACGGGATCTCTGGCAAGTACCTCTGGCAGAGTAGGGTGACCGCTGCCATCACGGCCAGGAAAGCCACCTGCAGCGGACTCCAGTGCGCCCAATGCAAGCCGCTGACCCAAGGGTAAAAGTGCTCGACATGCTCATTCACTTTGCCGATACGCCTGCTGTGGAACAGATGGATGCCGATCATCCCCAAGTACGTCAGCATGCCTATTACGCCCAGCAACAAGCCGAACATCAGCAGCATGCCCACTTGAGGAATGCCGTGGCGCAGCACCAGCCAGTGTTGATGGGGGTTGAACCGTGACGGCAGCAAGCGCTTGCTGAGCCACAGGTCCTGGACGATCAGCTGTGATGTCAGGACCGCCCACAATTGAGTGCCACGGATGCCGATAATGGCAGGCACAAAGGTCAGTATCACGACAATGACGGCATCGCTGAGCCTATCCATTTTTGTATGGGGGGAAACGGCCAAGGCGGCTGCCAACGCCAGGCCGCCCCATACCCGTATCCAACTGTGATGGGATACCGGCCTGGGGAGGAGCTCTCGCCAAAAAAACACATTGGCCTGGGGGAGCCGCTCAACCAACTGCGGGTAGCGCCAGGTCAGGATTTCGGCCAGATGCTGACAGGCATTCCAGGCGTTACTGTCGAAGCGCTCCGTCATCTGTTTTTGTTGTGTCGCTGACATTGGCGTGAGCAGCAGGCGCGCCGCCATGGCGTCGGCGGATTTCCATGTCGTATCCTGGGCCTTGTCTTGTAAGCTGGCGTAGAAGCTTTCCTGCTCGCAACGCGACACCAGTTCGCGCCACATCCACGCCGGTTCCGGGTAGACGCCTTTCTGGTCGTCCCAGCCGAAGGCCTGGCACACGCGCTCGAACAGCGGCACGCTCCATTGGGTGTCATGCAGCAGGTGCAGGACGATACGTTGCCACTGCTGTTGCAGGTCGAACACCCGCAGCCAGGGTTGGTCGTTGTACTGCGTGAGCTGGGTGATGAACTCGCGCTCGGCCTTTTGCTCCAGGAGTTCCTGCAGGGTGCGGCGGTAGTCTTGCAGCAGTTCGCCGGTCAGCGCTTCGTATTGCCAGGACGTCATCGCCACCTGCTGCCAGGGGGTCAGCCATTCCAGGTGTTGCGCGGCCCAACCGGCGATGGCGCTGCGTTCGCCCGGTGCTTCGAAACAATGGCGCAACAGGCCGGCCTGGAATGCATCGGTGCAGCCCTGTTGCCGAGCCTGGGCCCAGCGTTCATCGAGGTTACGCGCGTTAAGGCCGTCGAGCAGCGCCTGGGCCGGGTCGGGTGTGTGGGCTTCGAAGGGCGCAGGGCTGACGGGGCTGATGTTCATCAGTTCGGCCAGGTCATTCAAGTTTCCGTAGACCGCGTCGGCCACGGGCGCCTGGATGCGTTCTGCCTCTTCGTTATCAGCCCGCCAGCGTGCTTCACTCAGCGCGTGTTCATAGGCTTCGCGCAGGCGCTGGAAGCCTTGGGCGTCGTCGTCCGGGCGGCAGCTTTTCAGCAATCGCGCATAGCTGCGCTTGATGCTGCGCTCGTCGGCGTCATCCGGCAGTTGCAGTACGGTCCAGCAATCCATCGGTGTTCCCTCAGCGCCAGAACCCGTTGTCGAGTTGCTCAAGTTGACGGGTCAGTTCGCTGCGCGCTTCGCGGATGCGGCGTTCGTCCTGGGTGTCGAGTACCTGCTGGAACTGCGCCGCCCAATGTCCGAGCTGTTCGCGCAGCTCGCCGAGGTTTTCCTGGTAGAGCCGTTCGAGGCGGGCGACGAGCACGGTGTTGACCTGCTGGTCGCGTGGGTGGACCTTCAATTGCGCCAGGGCTTGCAGGCGTTGCTGGATCTCCTGCGGGTTGAGCACGCCGGGGTTGTTCTCGATCACCAGCGAATGCTGCTCGCCGGTCAGCGGGATATTCACCTGGGCTTCCAGCAGGCCGTTGTTGTCGTAGGTGAAACGCACATCCAGGGACACTTCACCGGCCTTGCGCTTGGGCACGGGAATATCCAGTTGGCCCAGCTCAATGTTGTCTTTGACCAGGCGGCTTTCGCCCTGGTAGATCTTCAGCAGCACGCGGGTCTGGTCGTCGTGCAGGGTGACCACGCTTTTGACCCGGCTCACCGGCACGCTGCTGTTGCGTTCGATCAACGGCAGGTAATGGCCACTTTCGATATGGCCGCCGTACTGGTTCGAGGTTTCGATGCCCAGGGTGTAGGGGCAGACGTCGGTCAGCACCACTTCTTCGAGGGCGGCGGAGCGCGCCTTGAGCGCGGCCTGGATCGCCGCGCCGTGGGCGACCACCTGGTCGGGATCGAGGCTGATGGAGGGGAAGCGCCCGAACAGGCCGGCGGCGAGTTTGCGTACCAGCGGCATGCGCGTGGTGCCGCCCACCAGCAGGATTTCATCCAGGTCGCCGACCCGAATCCGCGCATCGCGCAGGGCGCGTTCGATCGGCGCGCGCAGGCGTTCCAGCAGCGGGGTGTAGAGCTTGGCCAGTTCCTGTTGGGTGACGGTTTTCACCCATTGCTGGCCGTCGACACGCAGGGCGAACTCAGCACTGTCATCCTGGCCCAGGGCTTTGCGCACGCGCTCGGCTTCGCGGCGCAGGGCTTGCAGCACAGTGCGGGTGGGCGGGAAACCTGTGGCGTTACGTTGGCTGTCGACAAAGTGTTCGAGCAACAGGGTGTCGAAGTCTTCGCCACCGAGGAAGTTGTCGCCGGCGCTGGCGCGGACCTCCATCACGCCGTCGAACAGCTCGATGATCGACACGTCAAAGGTGCCACCGCCGAGGTCGAAGACCAGGAACGAGGTTTCTTTATCACGCTGATGCAGGCCGTAGGCCAGGGCCGCTGCGGTCGGTTCGTTGATCAGTTTCTCAACGGTGAGCCCCGCCAGTTCACCGGCGATGCGCGTGGCCTTGCGTTGGCCGTCGCTGAAGTAGGCGGGCACGCTGATCACTGCGTCGGTGACGGTTTGGCCGTAGGTACGCTCGATGTCCTCCTTGAGGCTTTTGAGCACCAACGCCGAGAGTTCTTCGGGGCGGAACGAGCGGTCGCCCAGGCGCACCTCGGTGGCGCTGCCCATGTAGCGCTTGAACAGCGAGGTGGTCAGGTGCGGGTGGGTATGCAGGCGCTCTTTGGCGGCCTGGCCTACCAGGACACGGCCTTGGTCATCCAGCCCGACCACGCTTGGGGTCAGCAACTGGCCCAGGGCATTGGGCACCATTTCGGCGGCATCACCGCGCCAGACGGCTGCGAGACTGTTTGTGGTCCCCAAGTCGATTCCTACGATCATTACGACAAGCTCCCTCTGTGGTCTGTAAGAATCTGTGACAGATTTTACCCTGAAAGGTTGAGCGCAAAGCAAGGCGGGAGAGTTTTGTGGCGAGCGGGCTTGCCCCGCGTTGGGCTGCGAAGCAGCCCCAAACCAAGCCCGCTGTCACAAAAACATTCTGGCTATCGCAAAGCACCGATGACCGGGCATAAAAAAACCGCTTCCAGTAAAGGAAGCGGTTTTGATTACAACGGCGCTATCAGAACAACTTCAACGCCGGTGCTTCTTCTTTCAGCGGTTCGTTCTTCGCGGTCTGCTCGTTCCAGCCACCGCCGAGGGCCTTGTACAGGTTGACCTCGCTGGTCAGCTGCGCCAGGCGGTCGGTGATCAGCGATTGCTGGGCACTGAACAGTTGGCGCTGGGCGTCGAGGAAGGTCAGGTTGCTGTCGACACCGATGCGGTAGCGACGCTCGGCCAGGCGGTAGTAATCCTGGTTGGCCGCGACGAAGCCACGCTGGGCTTCCAGTTGCTGCTTGTAGGTCTCACGCGCGGCGAGGCCGTCGGAGACTTCCTGGAAGCCGGTCTGGATCGCCTTCTCGTAGTTCGCCACGTTGATCTCTTTCTGGATCTTCGAGTAGTCCAGGCTAGCGCGCAGGCTGCCGGCGTTGAAGATCGGGATGTTGATCTGTGGGGCGAACGACCAGGTGCCCGAACCGCCTTTAAACAGGCCGCCCAGGGTAGGGCTGGCGGTGCCGGCGCTGGCGGTCAGGCTGATGCTCGGGAAGAACGCTGCACGGGCCGCACCGATGTTGGCGTTGGCGGCCTTGAGGTTGTACTCGGCCTGCACGATGTCGGGACGACGTTGCAGCAGGTCCGAGGGCAAGCCGGCCGGGACGTCGCTGAGCAGGTCATCCGACAGCGGCTTGCTGGCGATATTCGCTGGCAGGCCGGTGCCCAGCAGCAGGGTCAGGCTGTTTTCGTCCTGGGCCACCTGGCGGGTATAGCGCGCCAGTGCTACGCGGGCGTTTTCCACCGAGGTGCGCGCCTGGCTGAGGTCGAGGGCCGAGGCCACGCCGACTTCGTTGCTGCGCGAGGTCAGCTTGAAGCTCTGCTCGTACGCACCCAGGGTGTCCTGGGTCAGCTTGAGCAGTTCCTTGTCGGCCTGCCAGGTCAGGTAGGCATTCGCCACACTGGCCACCAGGCTGATCTGGGTGCTGCGCCGCGCTTCTTCAGTGGCGAAGTACTTTTGCAGGGCTTCTTCACTCAGGCTGCGCACACGACCGAACAGGTCCAGCTCATAAGAACTGATCCCGAGGCCGACGGAGTATTGGCTGGAGATGGTTGATTCGCCGGTCTGCGACAGCTTGGCCGGGGTGCGCGAACGGCTGCCGCTGCCGGTGGCCGACACAGCCGGGAACAGGTCGGCACGCTGGATCTGGTACTGCGCCGCATACGCGTCGATGTTCAGGGCCGCGACACGCAGGTCACGGTTGTTCACCAGCGCGGTCTGGATCAGCTGTTGCAGGGCAGGGTCGTGGAAAAACTGCTTCCAGCCCTGCTCGGCAGCGGCCTGGCCCGGCGCCTGGGCCGACGAATACGCCGGCCCCTGTGGGAACTGAGCTGCCACCGGCGCTTCAGGGCGCTGGTAGTCAGGGATCAGCGAGCAGCCACTGAGCACGAATGCCGTGACGGCTAAGGAAAGTAGCGACTTGCTCATTGGCCAGCCTCTTTAGAAGTGTGCTTAGGTTCAGTCTTTTTACGTTCGCCCATGGCGGACACAGTTGCGAAGAACAGTGGCACCCAGAAGATCGCCAATACCGTGGCCGTGATCATACCGCCAATTACACCGGTACCGATCGCGTGCTGGCTGCCTGAGCCGGCGCCCGAGGAGATCGCCAGCGGCAATACGCCGAGGACGAACGCCATGGAGGTCATGATGATCGGCCGCAGACGCATCCGGGAAGCCTCGATGGCGGCTTCGACGATGCCTTTGCCTTGCTCGTGGAGCTCCTTGGCGAACTCGACGATCAGAATGGCGTTCTTCGCCGCCAGGCCCACCGTTACCAACAAGCCCACCTGGAAGAACACGTCGTTGGACAAGCCGCGCATGCTGGTGGCGATCAACGCACCCACCACGCCCAGCGGAACCACCAGGATCACTGCGATCGGGATCGACCAGCTTTCGTACAGCGCCGCGAGGCACAGGAACACCACCAGCAGCGACAGCGCATACAGCGCCGGCGCCTGGGAGCCGGACAGACGTTCTTCATACGACAGGCCCGTCCAGGCATAGCCCACGCCCGCCGGCAATTGCTTGGCGATGCGTTCAACTTCGGCCATGGCGTCACCGGTACTGTAGCCGGGTGCCGGGGTACCGAGGATTTCCATCGCCGCTACACCGTTATAACGCGAGAGCTTCGGCGAGCCGTAGATCCACTTGCCCGAGGCGATGGCCGACAACGGCACCATCTTCCCGGAGTCGCTGCGCACGTACCATTTGTTCAGGTCTTCCGGGGACATCCGGCTGGCGGCTTCACCCTGCACGTACACCTTCTTCACTCGACCACGGTCGATGAAGTCGTTGACGTAGCTGCCACCCAAGGCAATCGCCAGGGTCTGGTTGATGTTCGACAGCGTGATGCCTTGGGCGCTGGCCTTCTCGTCATCCACGGTGAGCTCGTATTGCGGCTCATCGTTTACGCCGTTGGGGCGCACACCGGCCAGGATCTTGCTCTGGGCAGCCATGCCCAGGAACTGGTTACGCGCAGCCATCAGTTTTTCATGGCCGACACCGCCCTGGTCTTGCAGGAACACGTCGAAACCGGTGGCGTTACCGAGTTCCAGTACAGACGGCGGCACAATGGCAAACACCATGGCGTCCTGGAAGGTCTGCATGAAGTAACCCTGGGCACGCTTGGCGATCTCGAATACCGAGGTGGAAGCATCACGCTCATCCCACGGCTTGAGCATCACGAAGGCCAGGCCCGAACTCTGGCCGCGGCCGGCGAAGTTGAAGCCGTTTACGGTAAACACCGATTTCACGCCTTTGCCTTCGCCTGGCTCGCCTTCCTTGTCATTGAGCAGGTAGGCGCGCATATCGTCGATGACTTTTTGCGTACGTTCAGCTGACGAACCTACCGGGGTCTGCACCTGGGCAAAGATCACACCCTGGTCTTCATCGGGCAGGAACGCAGCCGGGATGCGCATGAACAGCCAGATCATGCCGGCGATGATCAGCGCGTACACCAGGAACGCCGGGATCTTGTGCTTGATCATGTTACCCACGCCGCGCTCGTAGCTGAGGACGCCACGGTCGAAGGTGCGGTTGAACCAGCCGAAGAAACCGCGCTTGGGTTGGCCGTGCTTCTCCGGATCGATCGGCTTGAGCATGGTGGCGCACAGGGCCGGGGTGAAGATCAGCGCAACCAGTACCGACAACGCCATGGCCGAAACGATGGTGATGGAGAACTGTTTGTAGATCACACCGGTGGAGCCGCCGAAGAACGCCATCGGCAACAGTACCGCCGACAGCACCAGGGCAATACCCACCAGGGCGCCCTGGATCTGGCCCATGGACTTGACCGTCGCCTCTTTCGGCGACAGGTGTTCCTCGGCCATTACCCGCTCGACGTTTTCCACCACGACGATGGCGTCGTCCACCAGCAAGCCGATGGCCAGGATCATGCCGAACATGGTCAGGGTATTGATGGTGAAACCAAATGCCGCGAGGATCCCGAAGGTACCCAGCAATACCACCGGTACGGTCATGGTGGTGATGATGGTGGCACGGAAGTTCTGCAGGAACAGGAACATCACCAGGAACACCAGCACGATCGCTTCGATCAGGGTGTGTACCACACCGGAAATCGATTCGGTCACGACCGGGGTGGTGTCGTACGGCACCACTGCCTTCATACCAGGCGGGAAGAACGGTTCCAGGGACGCCACGGTGGCACGAATGGCCTTGGCGGTGTCCAGGGCGTTGGCGCCCGATGCGAGCTTGATCGCCATACCGGAAGCCGGGTTGCCGTTGAACTGCGCACTGATGCTGTAGTTCTGGCCGCCGAGTTCGATGCGGGCAACGTCATGCAGGCGAACCTGGGAGCCGTCGGCATTGACCTTCATCAGGATATTGCCGAACTGCTCCGCCGTTTGCAGGCGGGTCTTGCCGATGATGGTCGCGTTCAGCTGGTTGCCGGGCAGGGCAGGCAGGCCGCCCAGTTGACCGGTGGCCACCTGGACGTTCTGCGCAGAGATGGCGGTGCTGACATCGACCGGCGTGAGCTGGAAGTTGTTCAGCTTGGCCGGGTCCAGCCAGATACGCATGGCGTACTGCGAACCGAATACCTGGAAGTCACCCACACCCGCAGTCCGGGAAATCGGGTCCTGGATGTTGGAAACGATGTAGTTGGACAGGTCATCCTTGGTCATGCTGCCGTCTTCCGACACCAGACCGATTACCATGAGGAAGTTCTTCACCGACTTGGTTACGCGGATACCCTGCTGCTGTACTTCTTGCGGCAGCAGTGGGGTCGCCAGGTTCAGCTTGTTCTGTACCTGAACCTGCGCGATGTCCGGGTTGGTACCCTGGTTGAACGTCGCGGTGATGGTCATGCTGCCGTCGGAGTTACTGTCCGAGGCCACATAACGCAGGTTGTCGATACCGTTGAGCTGTTGCTCGATGACCTGCACCACGGTGTCCTGCACGGTTTGTGCAGACGCGCCTGGGTAGGTCACCTGGATGTCGATGGCGGTTGGCGCGATGGCCGGGTATTGGTTGATGGGCAACTTCAGGATCGACAGTGCCCCGACCAGCATGATCACCAGGGCAATTACCCAGGCGAAAATGGGACGGTCGATAAAAAATTTCGACATGGATTACTCCCCCTGGCCAGGCGCGGCAGCAGGAGCAGCGGCGGAACCGGCGGGCTTGGCGTTGTCAGCCTCCTTGACCTTGACCTCCACACCCGGCTTGACGTATTGCAAGCCTTCGGTGATCACGCGGTCACCGGCGTTCAGGCCTTTTTCAACCAGCCAGTAGGCGCCGGCGGTGCGGTTGGCCACCAGTACACGCTGCTCGACCTTGTTGTCGGCGTTGACCACCAGTGCCGTCGGGATGCCCTTGAGGTCGCGGGTCACGCCTTGCTGTGGTGCGAGGATGGCCTTGCTGTTCACGCCGGCTTGCAGCTGGGCGTGTACGAACATGCCCGGCAGCAGGGTGTGGTCAGGGTTGGGGAACACGGCGCGCAGGGTCACGGAACCGGTGGTCTGGTCGACCGACACTTCGGAGAACTCCAGCTTGCCGTCCTGGCCGTAGTCGCTGCCGTCTTCCAGGGTCAGCTTGACCTTGGCGGCATTGGCGCCGGCTTTTTCCAGCTGGCCGCTTTCCAGATCGCGGCGCAGTTTCAACATTTCAGCCGAAGACTGCGTGACGTCGACGTAGATCGGGTCCAGTTGCTGGATCACGGCCATGGCATCGGTCTGGCCATTGCTGACCAGCGCGCCTTCGGTCACCGAAGAACGGCCGATACGCCCGGAGATCGGCGCGAACACTTTGGTGTAGCGCACGTTGATCTGGGCGGTTTGAACGTTTGCTTCCGCGGTCATGCGGTTGGCGACGGCGGTGTCGTATTCCTGACGGCTCACGGCTTGCTCATCGACCAACTGCTTGTAGCGGTCGGAGATGGACTTGGTCTGGGTCAGGCTGGCTTGTGCGCTTTTCAGCGTGGCGTCATAGACCGACGGGTCGATCTGATAGAGCTGCTGGCCTTCTTTCACATCCGCGCCTTCCTTGAACAGGCGCTTGAGAATGATGCCGTTGACCTGTGGGCGAACTTCCGCGATGCGGTAGGCGGTGGTGCGGCCTGGCAGCTCGGACGTCAGGGTATAGGCTTGCGGTTGAATGGTGACCACGCCGACCTGAGGGGCTTGAGCGGGCGGAGCCGCTTCTTCCTTTTTACATCCGCTGAGCAGCGATGCCAGGGCGACGGCAGTGACCAGAGCGGTAACAGCTGGCTTAAGTTGCATGAAGATCCTCGGGTCAGGCGCGCAGGGTGCGCACAAGAAGGGTGGAAGGGTAAAAAACAAGCCGTGAGTGGATAAGTAGCTTGCTACGCAATATACTTACGTTCATGGTTGTTTGTAAACTCTTGACAGGTTTTGCGCAATGCTGACAAAGCATCGTCAAAAGCCTCGATTTTAGTACGTTCGGCGCCCATGACGGTGCCGTCCCACAATTATTCAGATGATCGTTAGCGCTTGTTAACTCTGCGTTAACGTCAGTCCCTGTTGCCCTGATTGAGGTTTTACTGCCATGGTTCGTCGCACCAAAGAGGAAGCTCAGGAAACGCGCAGCCAGATTCTCGATGCTGCCGAGCAAGCCTTCTATGAGCGCGGCGTTGCGCGGACTACGCTGGCGGACATCGCCGCGTTGGCCGGTGTGACGCGGGGCGCCATTTACTGGCACTTCAGCAATAAATCCGATCTGTTGCAGGCGTTGCTCGACACCTTGCATGAGCCATTGGACGAGTTGGCCAGGGCCAGCGAAAGCGAGGACGAAATCGACCCGCTGGGCTGTATGCGCAAGCTGCTGATTCATCTGTTCCATCAAGTGGCCCTGGACCCGAAAACCCGGCGCATCAATGAGATCCTGTTCCATAAGTGCGAATTCACCGATGAAATGTGCGACATGCGCCGGCAGCGCCAGACCCACAGCCTGGAATGCAACCTGCGTATCGGCCTGACACTGCGTAACGCAGTCCATCGCGGGCAACTTCCGGAAAATCTCGACACTACCCGTGGCGCGGTGTGCATCCATGCCTACATCAACGGCCTGATTGGCCAGTGGCTGTTGGTACCCGACAGCTTCCAGTTACATCAGGAAGCCGAACGCTGGGTGGATGCAGGGCTGGACATGCTGCGCTGGAGCCCCAGCCTGCGCAATTAAGACAAAATGCGTAATTGCATCAGTGTGTGTCAACAGTAAAGCCCAAGGACAGTCAATCGTCCTTCTGCCTGATTGGTGGGGTGACTTTATATACGGGCTGGCGGGCGGTTGATAGGTAGCCGCCTAAGTATTTTGTAGGGATTTTGTTGCGGTTCTGTGAAGCAATGTAGCCAGAACCTGCACGCAGCCAACAATGTGGGAGGGGGCTAGCCCCCGATGGCAGTGGTTCAGTCAACACATACTGTGACTGACGCACCGCCATCGGGGGCAAGCCCTCTCCCACATTTGGTTTCAGGTTTCGGCCGATTACAGCGGCAGGGTCGGGTAGTCGATGTAACCCACTGGGCCCTTGCCGTAGAAGGTTTCCGGGTGTGCTTCGTTCAGCGGCGCATCGGTCTTCAGGCGCGCCGGCAGGTCCGGGTTGGCAATGAACGGTACGCCGAAGGCCACCGCATCCGCCTTGCCAGCCGCCAGCCACGCATTGGCACTGTCCTTAGTGAAGCGTTCGTTGGCGATGTACACGCCGCCGAAGGCTTTTTTCAATTGGGGGCCGAGGCTGTCCGCCCCTTCCTTTTCACGGGAGCAAATGAACGCTATGCCACGCTTGCCCAGTTCGCTGGCGACGTAGGTGAAAGTTTCGGCCAGGTTGTCGTCGCCCATGTCGTGGGAGTCGGCGCGCGGTGCCAAATGCACACCCACACGGCCAGGGCCCCAGACTTCGATGGCCGCATCGGTCACTTCCAACAGCAGGCGTGCACGGTTTTCCAGGGAACCCCCATAGTTGTCGGTGCGCTTATTGGTGCTGCTTTGCAGGAACTGGTCGAGCAGGTAGCCGTTGGCGCCGTGGATCTCCACGCCATCAAAGCCGGCGGCCTTGGCATTCTCGGCACCGGTGCGGTAAGCGTCGACGATGTCGGCGATTTCAGCGGTTTCCAGGGCGCGCGGCGTCGGGTAGTCGGCCAATGGGCGCACCAGGCTGACGTGGCCCTTGGGTTGGATCGCGCTCGGCGCCACCGGGGTTTCGCCGTTCAGGTAGGACTCATGGGAGATCCGCCCTACATGCCACAGTTGCAGGAAGATCTTGCCCCCCGCGCCGTGAATGGCCTTGGTGACGTTGGCCCAGCCGCGCACCTGGTCATTGGACCAGATGCCCGGCGTGTCCGGGTAGCCCACGCCCAGCGGTGTCACCGAGGTGGCTTCGCTGAGGATCAGCCCGGCGGAAGCACGTTGCACGTAGTACTCGGCCATCAGCGCGTTGGGTACGCGGCCGGCATCGGCGCGGCAGCGGGTCAGCGGCGCCATGATGATGCGGTTCGACAATTCCAGGTCGCCCAGTTTGATCGGATCGAAAATAGTCGTCATGGGAAAACACCCTTCTCTTTGAAGTTGATCAGTTGGTCGCAGGGGCCAGGTCGGCATTGCCGCCCTGACGGAAAGTAATCAGGGTCACCAGCAACGCCAGGATCGCCAGGGCGGCTGCCGCCAGAGGCACGCTGGTCAGGCCGAAACCGTGGGCAATCACGCTGCCGCCCACCCAGGCGCCGAGGGCGTTGCCGATGTTGAAGGCGCCGATGTTCAGGGTGGACACCAGGTTCGGTGCGGCCTTGCCGAAGGTCACCACGTTGATCTGTAGCGCCGGTACGGCGGCAAACGAGGCGGTGGCCCACAGGAACAGGGTGATATCGGTCGGGATCACGGCGACGCTGGTCCAGGTCAGCGCGGTGGACACCACCGCCATGCTGATAAACACGCCGATCAGGGTGGCCGCCAGGCGTTTGTCCGCCAGCTTGCCGCCGATGATATTGCCCACGGTGAGGCCCAGGCCGATCAGCAGCAGGGTCCAGGTCACGCCTTTGGGCGAGACGCCTGTGACATCGCCGAGCAGCGGCGCAACATAAGTGAAGAGGGTGAACATGGACGCGGCGAACAGCGCGGTCATGCTCAGCGACAACCAGATACCGGCACCCTTGAGGGCGGCCAGCTCGGCGCGCATGTCGAGTTTTTCTTCGTCGCGCTTGGCCGGCAGGAAGCGGATCAGGCCGATCAGCGCCACCACACCAATCACCGTCACCGCCCAGAAGGTCGAGCGCCAGCCGGCTTCCTGGCCCAGCGCGGTGCCCAGCGGCACACCGAGCACGTTGGCCAGGGTCAAACCGGTGAACATCAGGGCCACGGCTGAAGCGCGCTTGTTGGCCGGCACCAGGTTGGCGGCGACCACCGAACCGATGCCGAAGAACGCACCGTGGCACAGCGCGGTGATCACACGGGCAAACATCAGCACGTTGTAGTCACTGGCCAGGGCGCAGAGCAGGTTGCCGATAATGAAGATACCCATCAACGCTACCAGGGCCGCCTTGCGTGGCAGCTTGGCGGTGGCCAGTGCCATGAACGGTGCACCGATGGCCACGCCCAGGGCATAGCCGGTGACCAGCCAGCCGGCGCCGGGAATCGACACGCCGAGGTCTGCCGCCACATCGGGCAACAAACCCATGATCACGAACTCGGTGGTGCCGATGGCGAAGGCGCTCAGGGCCAGTATGAGTAGCGAGAGGGGCATTATCGTTTCCTTGTTACAACGGCGCGCTGATTTCAGCGCTGAGTTCAGTGGTAAGCGCCGCGAGGAAGGCTTGGATCACTTCCTCATCGCGCTTGAAAAAGTGCCACTGCCCGGCCTTCTGGCTGCTGATCAGTCCCGCACGTTGCAAAGTGGCCAGGTGGGCCGACACGGTCGACTGGGACAAGCCGCAGCGCTGGTCGATTTGCCCGGCGCAGATGCCATATTCGTGGTTGTGCACTTGCTCGGGGAACTGCACTTTCGGGTCTTTCAGCCAGGTGAGGATGTCTCGTCGTACTGGGTGTGCCAGGGCTTTTATTATTTCGTCGAGGTCGATGGACATGGCAGGTGCTCGGTGTCGTAAAGCGTTATATCGCGATGAGGCGAACCTTAAATCGTTATATCCCGATATACAAATATGATTTTGCTCTGATATCAGGCTAAATCGGTATATCGGGTTATAACGATACGTTGATGGCAGTGCTAAACTGCGCGGCATGAATTATCTCGCACATCTGCACCTGGGCGGCCAACTTCCTGCGCAACTGCTGGGCAGCCTCTATGGCGACTTCGTCAAAGGCCGCCTGCAGGGCCAGTTCAGCCCGCAAATCGAATCGGCGATCCAGTTGCATCGCTCGATCGATCGCTTCACCGACAGCCACCCGTTGGTGGGGGAGGCGTTGTCGCGCTTCAGCCTGACTCGCCGGCGCTATGCCGGGATTGTCCTCGATGTGTTCTTCGATCACTGCCTGGCGCGGGATTGGGTGCTGTACGCCGACCAGCCCCTGGAGCACTTCACCTCGCAGGTGTACCGCGTATTGGCTGCCGAACCGCAGTTACCGGCACGGCTGGCGCAGATTGCGCCGTCTATGGCCGCGGATGATTGGTTGGGGTCGTACCGCGAGTTTGCGGTGATGGAGCCGGTGTTGCGCGGGATTTCGCGGCGGCTGACACAACCCCAGGAATTAGGGTGTGCGATGCAGGAATTGCGTGAGTTGTATGAACCGTTGAGTGAAGACTTCCGGATCTTCTACCCCGAACTGCAAGCCTTCGCGCATAACCACCTGACAACACAAAGCTAAATGTGGGAGGGGGCTTGCTCCCGATTACGGTGCGCCAGCCACCACTGATGCTGGCTGATCCACTGCTATCGGGAGCAAGCCCCCTCCCACATTTGAACTGTGTTCACATCTCAGGCTGCAAAAGCCGGTCGAGCATGCACTTGTTCAGTCTCCGGCACCAGCCCAAACAACGCCTTCTGCACCGCCTGCTGCGCCTGGAACGCCAGCGCCGCACGTTCCTGCCCGGCGCAGGCAATCGGCTTGAGCACATGGATTTCCACATCGCCCTGGTCATTGCCGAACAGGCGCATCAGGTGCGAGAGCAAATCGTCATCGCCAATAAACGGTGCCAGCGGGTCGACCTGCCCATCGCGCAGATACCGGATGGCCACCGGTTGCAGCGACACATCCGCGTCAATCGCACTGGCCAGCAAACGCCCGTGGAAGGTACGCAGGCTGCGGCCGTCGGTGGTGGTGCCTTCGGGGAACATCAGCAGCGGGTGCTGTTGTTCCAGGTGGCGGGTCATCTGCTTGCGGATCAACTGGCTGTCACCCGAACCGCGACGGATAAACAAGCTACCGGCCTTGGCCGCCAACCAGCCGGCCACCGGCCAGGTGCGCACTTCGGCCTTGGACAAAAACGACATCGGCGCCACTGCGCCCAGCAACGGAATATCGGTCCAGGACACGTGGTTGCTCACCCACAGCATCGGCGTTTGCGGTACCTCGCCGTGCACGGTCACGCGAAAGGGCAGGGCGTTGGTCAGCCGCGCCATGAAGAACCGCGACCAGCGCTGGCGGCGCACCATCGAGTTGGCCACGCCCAACCGTTCGAATACGCCGAACACACTGGCCATGCTCAAGCCCAGCGCCACTACCACCAGTACGCGGGCAATGCGCCCGTACACGCGCAGGCGGCTCATCACATGGCCGCCTTGAAGTGGCGTGCATAGCGCGGGCATAGCTCATCGCGCTTAAGCAGGATGAACACGTCGGCCACCTGGAAATCTTCATCCCAGCACGGCTCGCCGCAGATCTTCGCACCCAGGCGCATATAGGCCTTGAGCAGCGGTGGCATCTCGGCGATTACGTTGGTCGGCAGGTCCAGCGCCGGCAACGGTTTTTTCGGCTCGGCGCGCAGGTGTTCATTGCACAGGTAGCGTTCGCGCAGGCGCTGCATGATCGCGTGGGCCTGGATGCCGCCGTCGTGCATCGGGATGCTCGCGCAGCCCATCAAGTAGCTGTAGCCGCCCTGGTTGAGCACTTCGGCCAGCTCGCCCCACAACACGGCGATGGTGCCGCCGTTGCGGTAGGCCGGGTCGACGCAGGTGCGGCCGATTTCCAGGATCGGGCCCTGCAGATGCAGCAGGCCATGCAGGCTGAATTCTTCTTCGCTGTAGAACCGGCCCAGGGTGCTGGCGGCCTGGTGATCGAGCAAACGGGTGGTGGCGACGAGTCGACCGCTGTTCAAGTCCCGCACGCCGATGTGGCTGCAGTGAACATCATAGTCATCCATGTCCAGGCCATGTTCCGCGCCTTTCAGCTTGGCGTTGAACTCGCCGCTGAATACGTTGAACCGCAGGGCCTGGGCTTCCTGCAAAGCCGTGGCGCCAACCAGGCGTTCGGCTTGCAGACGGCGTTCATTGCCGGTGTCGCTGATGCGGGCGATCTGAGTCATGGCGAATCTCCGAGTGCCAGCCACGTTCAGGCCGGTCGACTTGTTTGTCCAAACTCAGGCTATGTAGGCTCGGTGTCATCTCCATGAAGTTATGGTGACGCTTGGATGACAGCCCCTCTGTAGCAAATCTGTCATCGCCCTCGGCTAGGCTCGCGGGCTTGAATGCTCCCTTGAGTGTGTGTCTATGGTCAGAGGCCTGCTGTGCGTTGCCCTGCTGTTCGTCACCGTTACCGCCTGCGCTGAAACCTGGCCTGACAAGGAGTGGGCCAAGGGCACGCCGCTCGCCGGCCCCGCTGTCGACGCCCTTGACGCCTACGCTTTTCCCCCGCGTGATGACACCACCCGCCAAGGCATTCGCACCGATGCGCTGTTGGTGATCCGCGACGGCGTGGTTGTCTATGAACGCTACGCCGCGCCGACCACAGCAAGCACGCCGCACCTGACCTGGTCCATCAGCAAAAGCCTGATGGCCACCGTCTTAGGTGTGGCCTACGGCGACAACCGCTTCAAATTGACAGACCCGGTGTCGCGTTTTTACCCGCCGATGAAACAGCACCCCAAGGTGACCATGGCCGACCTGCTGCACTGGGCCTCGGGCCTGGACTGGCAGGAAGACTATGAATACGCGCCGCTGAAGTCCTCGGTGGTTGCGATGCTCTACACCCGTGGTCGCGCCGATATGGCCGAGTTCGCCGCCAACACCGAATCCTTCAGTGCACCGGGCCAGGCCTTTCGTTATTCCAGCGGCGACAGCAATATCCTGTCCGCCGCGCTCAAGGGCATGCTCGGCCACAAGGCCTACATGAGTTACCCCTGGGATGCGTTGTTCAAGCCGCTGGGCATTCACAACGCCACCTGGGAAACCGATGCGGATGAAACCTTTGTCGCCTCGTCCTACGCTTACCTCACCGCACGTGACCTGGCGCGAGTCGGCCTGCTGATGGCTCGCGACGGGCGCTGGGGGAATCAACAATTGCTGCCCAAAGATTGGGTCGCTTTCAACCGCCAACCCTTCGACAAATACGCCGCAGGCCAGGATGAAGCCGTCCCCGGTGGCCAATGGTGGCTCAACCAAGGCGCTCCAAGACCCTGGCCCGATGCCCCCACCGACACCTTCGCCGCCCTCGGTCATTGGGGCCAGGCGCTGTACGTGATGCCCGACGAACATCTGGTCATCGTGCGTTATGGCGATGATCGCGACGGCAGTTACCGCCACAACGAACTGCTCAAACGCGTGCTTGCGGCGGTGCAACCATGATTCGTCGTCGGCCGTTTACCAGCCTTTTTCTGGTGCTGTTGCTCGCCCTGTCGGGCTGGGTTTGGCACGAGCGCGTCAACCTGCAAGCCTTCCCCGACATCATCGCGGCCTATACCGCCAAGGAGTATTGCTCGTGCCGCTATGTGGCGAACAATCCAGCCGACTATTGCCGGGGTTATGTGAAGCAGTACGTGCCCACGAGTGCGTTCAGCGACAACCCGGAGCGCAGTGAAGTGACGGCGAGCGGGTTGGGGCGTACGCACAGCGCGCGGTGGTTGGGGGAGCGGCAGGGCTGTCGTCTGAATCCCTGACACCGCGCAAGCCAGCTCCCACATTGGATTTGCGCCGTTCGTGACATTGCGCTTAAGGTTCGTGCAGGTTTTTCGCCCTACGAGTCCTTAATGTTCAACGCGTCTTTAATCAAACCCCTGGCCTTTGCCCTGCTGGTCGCTGCCGCCGTACCCGCCCACGCCGACTGGTATCTGGATAACGAATCCTCACGCCTGTCGTTCGTCACCACCAAAAATACCGAGATCGCTGAAGTCCATCGCTTCCTGGTGCTGCATGGCAAGGTCGACAGCAAGGGCGCGGCGCAATTGGAAGTGGAACTGGAGTCGGTCAACAGCGGCATTCCGCTGCGTGACGAACGCATGCGTAATCAGCTGTTCGAGATCAAGACCTTCCCCGAAGCGCTGATCAGCGCACAGATCAATCTGCAACCGATCAATGACCTGGCCCCCGGCGCGCAACTGGAACTGCGCTTGCCCCTGAGCGTCACCCTGCATGGCAAGACCCAGACCTACAGCGCCGAGTTGTTGGCCACGCGCCTGGATGACCGGCGTTTCCAGGTGGTGACCTTGGAACCGGTGGTGTTGCATGCCGAGGATTTCGACCTGGCGCCGGGGGTGGCGGTGTTGCGCAAAGCGGCCGGGCTCAAGTCGATCAGTTTGTCGGTACCGGTGGGTGCGGTGCTGATTTTTACGGCGCGCTGACATGAGCGGCGCAGTGTTCCCGTGGCGCAGCGCCAACCGTTTCGAGTTGTTGATCGACGGCCCGCAGTTTTTTCCGCAGATGCTGGTGGGCATTGCCCGGGCCGAGCGGCAAGTGGAGTTGGAGTTGTACCTGGTGGAGGCCGGAGCCTGCGCCGAAGCCATGGTGCAAGCATTGGTGCTCGCGGCCGAGCGCGGCGTGCGGGTGCGTTGTCTGTTTGATGATTACGGCAGCCTGGCCTTTACCCTTGGGCTGCGTAAACGCCTGACGGACGCCGGTGTGGAGCTGCGTTTCTACAATCGCCTGAGCTGGCGCCGCTGGATGCGCAACCTGTACCGCGACCACCGCAAGCTGTTGCTGATCGACCAGGAAATTGCCGTGGTCGGCGGCACGGGCGTCACCGATGAGTTCTGGACGCCAGGGCAAGACACCGCCGACTGGCATGAAGTGATGGTGCAGATCAGCGGCCCGCTGGTGCTGGACTGGCAAGCGCTGTTCGAGCGGCAATGGCACGCCAATGTCGCGCGCCGTGCGTGGAAGCCCGCCACCCATTTCGGTCTGCCGCGGTTGCCCAAGGTGCCGGCGACGGGGCCAGGCCTGGGCCGAGTGGCCTACGCTGATGCCCGACAGCACCGCGACATCTTGCAATCGCTGATCCGCGCGCTGAACAGCAGCCAGCAACGTATCTGGTTCGCCACGCCGTACTTCCTGCCCACTTGGGGCGTACGCCGCGCGTTGCGTCGGGCAGCAGGGCGTGGGGTGGATGTGCGTTTGCTGCTCACCGGCCCGCGCACCGATCACCCGTCCGTACGTTACGCAGGGCATCGTTATTACCCGCGTCTGCTGCGCTCGGGCGTGCAGATATTTGAGTACCAGCCGTGCTTTTTGCATCTGAAGATGGTGCTGGTGGACGACTGGGTGAGCATCGGCTCGTGCAATTTCGATCACTGGAATCTGCGTTTCAACCTGGAAGCCAACCTCGAAGCGTTGGACCCTGAACTGACGCAGGCGGTGGCGGCGAGTTTTACCGCGGATTTTGCCCAGAGCCAGGTGGTCAGCCTGGAAGCGTGGAAGGCGCGGCCGTTGTGGCGGCGGGTGAAGCAGCGGGTGTGGGGGTGGATTGATCGGTTGGTGGTGAACCTGCTGGATCGACGCGGCTAGCAAGAACACTGAGATCAAATGTGGGAGGGGGCTTGCCCCTCCCACATTTTTTGACCGCGTCAGGCGTTAGAGCAGTTCGAAGGTCTGCTGCTGTACGTCCTGGGAGTCCAGGCCGATCTGCACATTGAACTCACCCGGTTCGGCCGCAAACTTGAGCTGGGTGTTGTAGAACTTCAAGTCTTCCTCGGTGATGGTGAAGTGCAAGGTGCGCTCTTCGCCAGCCTTGAGCATGACTTTCTGGAAGTTCTTCAGTTCCTTGATCGGACGGATCATCGAACCCGCCACGTCCTGGATATACAGTTGCACCACGGTTTCGCCGTCGACCTTGCCGGTGTTCTGCACCGTGACGCTGGCGTCGAGCTTGCCGGTCTTGTTCAGGGTGGTGGACGACAGCGCCATGTCCGACAGGCTGAACGTGGTGTAGCTCAGGCCATAGCCAAACGGGAACAGCGGCCCGGTGGTGTCATCGAAGTACTGTGAGGTGTAGTTGCCCGGCTTGCCCGGGGTGAATGGCCGGCCGATGGTCAGGTGGTTGTAGTAGGTCGGAATCTGCCCCACGGAGCGTGGGAAGGTGATCGGCAGTTTGCCCGACGGGTTGTAGTCACCGAACAGCACGTCGGCAATGGCGTTGCCGCCTTCGGTACCGGCGAACCAGGTTTCCAGGATGGCGTCGGCCTGCTGGTTCTCTTCCAGGATCGACAGCGGACGGCCGTTCATCAGCACCAATACCAGCGGCTTGCCGGTGGCCTTGAGGGCCTTGATCAGGTCGCGCTGGCTTTGCGGGATGTTCAGGTCGGTGCGGCTGGAAGATTCGTGGGACATGCCACGGGATTCACCCACTGCGGCGACCACCACGTCGGCATCTTTGGCGGCCTTGACCGCTTCGTCGATCATCACCTGCGGCGCGCGCTTGTCATCCACCACTTCCGGGGCATCGAAGTTGAGGAAGTTGAGGTAGTCGACCACGGCCTTGTCGTTGGTGATGTTGGCGCCACGGGCGTAGATGATTTTGCCTTTCTCGCCGATCACCGCATTCAACCCGTCGAGCAGGGTCACCGATTGCGCAGGCTTACCGGCAGCCGCCCAACTGCCCATCATGTCGATCGGGGCCTTGGCCAGCGGGCCCACGAGTGCGATGGTCGCGGATTTTTTCAGCGGCAGGGTGTTGTTCTGGTTTTTCAGCAACACCAGGCTGCGGCGCGCCACATCACGGGCCTCGGCACGGTGCAGGCGGCTGTCGGCGTAGGTGTCGGCCGGGTCGTCCTCGGCCTTGCCGATGCGCAGGTACGGGTCCTTGAACAGGCCCATGTCGTACTTGGCGCCGAGCACTTCACGCACGGCGTTGTCGATGTCGCTCTGTTCGATCTCGCCGGATTTGAGCAACCCCGGCAGTTCCTTGCCGTACAGCGAGTCGTTCATGCTCATGTCGATACCGGCCTTGATTGCCAACTTGGCGGCTTCACGCCCGTCCTTGGCCACGCCGTGCTTGATCAGCTCGAAGATCGCCCCGTGGTCGCTCACGGTCAGGCCCTTGAAGCCCCAGTCCCTGCGCAGCAGGTCGTTCATCAGCCAGGTGTTGGCGGTGGCAGGTACGCCGTTGATCGAGTTCAGCGCCACCATCACACCGCCGGAACCGGCCTTGATCGCCGCGTGGTACGGCGGCAGGTAGTCCTGGTACATCTTGACCGGGCTCATGTCGACGACGTTGTAGTCACGCCCGCCTTCCACTGCGCCGTAGAGGGCGAAGTGCTTGACGCTGGCCATGAGGCTGTCGGCATTCGCGGGGCTGGTGCCCTGGAAGGCCTTGACCATCACTTCGGCAATCCGCGAGACCAGATAGGTGTCTTCACCGAAACCTTCGGAAGTGCGACCCCAGCGAGGGTCGCGGGAGATGTCGACCATCGGCGCAAAGGTGATGTCGAGGCTGTCGGCGGCGGCTTCCTGGGCGGCGATGCGCCCGGAGCGGCCGATGGCGTCCATGTCCCAGCTGGAGGCCAGGGCCAGGCTGATCGGGAAGATCGTGCGGTGGCCGTGGATCACGTCATAGGCGAAGAACATCGGGATCTTCAACCGGCTGCGCATGGCCGCGTCCTGCATCGGACGGTTTTCCGGGCGGGTGATGGAGTTGAAGGTGCCACCGATGCGGCCGGCGGCGATTTCCTTGCGGATCAGCTCACGGGGCATTTCCGGGCCGATGCTGATCAGGCGCAATTGGCCGATCTTTTCATCAAGGGTCATCTGCTTGAGCAGGTCGCTGACGAAGGCGTCCTTGTCTTTAAGCGCAGCAGGCTTTGTTTCTGCCCAGACGGGGTGGGTGGCCAGAGTGGCAACAAGGCCGAGCAAACACAGCTTCTTCATGAATATCCTTTTTCGGCTCACTGCACAGCGATTAGGCTGATCGGCCAAAATGTGGGGAGCGTCTATTGTTGTTCGGGTGTTGTTCAGATAAATGCAGCACACTCTGAACTCTTTTTCGCGCTGGGCATCTTTGTAGCTGATTGGCTCGATGCAATCCAGTGGTGGCGGATTATGCCCCAAGCGCGCGGTTTATAGGGTTAGTCGTCACATTCCATAAAGTTTGGGCAGGAGAAACACCATGCAAGCAGCACAACATTACCGCTGGGGCTTCAAGGCCGCGGCTTTGCTATTGATCAGCACAGTATTGAGCGGCTGCGGCATCAATAACATTCCGACCCTGGACGAACAGGCCAAGGCTGCCTGGGGCCAGGTGCAGAACCAGTACCAACGCCGCGCCAACCTGATTCCCAACCTGGTGGAAGTGGTCAAGGGTTACGCCGCCCATGAGCAAGACACCCTGACCGCCGTGATTGAGGCGCGGGCCAAGGCCACCTCGATCCAGGTGGATGCCAGCACCCTCGATAACCCGGAAAAACTCAAGCAGTTCCAGCAGGCCCAGGACGGTTTGAGCGGTGCCCTCAGCCGTTTGATGGTGGTGTCCGAGCGCTACCCGGACCTGAAGGCCAACCAGAACTTTCTGGCCCTGCAATCCCAGCTTGAAGGCACCGAAAACCGCATCGCCGTGGCCCGTCGCGACTTCATCCAGGCCGTGCAGGCGTACAACACCGAGATCCGCACCTTCCCTGGCCGCCTGTGGCACAGCGTGATGTACAGCGATCTACCGATCCGCGCCACCTTTGAAGCCACCAGTGCCGATGCCGATAAAGCGCCGCAAGTGAAGTTCAAATAAGGCTGCACTGAGGTGTCGATGCGTTTATTACGGATAGGCCTGGCGCTATGGATGCTGGCCTGCGTGGGTGTGGCCCAGGCAGCGCTGACGTTCCCGGCGTTGACCGGACGGGTGGTGGACACCGCCCAGATGATCGACCCGGCAACGCGCGAACACATCACCCAGCAGTTGCAGGCGCTGGAACAGACCCGTGGCGACCAGATCGTGGTGGTCACGGTGCCCGACCTGCAGGGCGTGCCCATCGAGGACTACGGTTACCAATTGGGTCGCCAGTGGGGCATCGGCCAGAAAGGCAAGGACAACGGCGCATTGCTGATCGTCGCCCGTGATGAGCGCACGTTGCGCATCGAAGTCGGCTATGGCCTTGAAGGCGTGCTCACCGATGCGCAGTCCTGGGTGATCATCAACCAGGTGATTGCCCCCAAGTTCAAGGCCGGTAATTTCAGCCAGGGCATCAGCGACGGCGTGGCGGCGATGGTGCAGGTGGTTGGCGGTGAACCGCTGGCGGTGCCGGCGCATGTGGCGGATGCCAACTTTGCCAAGGATAATCCCGGCTTTTCCATCGGGCTGTTCATCCTGCTGATCGGCGTGTTGTGGCTGTGCAATCGCATGGGCCTGCCGGTAGGCGCGATCCTGCTGGCGATCCTCAGCAGCAGTGGACGCGGCGGCGGTGGCGGAGGAGGTGGCGGCGGTTTCCGAGGCGGTGGTGGTGGCTTCGGCGGCGGCGGCGCGTCGGGCGGCTGGTAATGACAATAATTAGAGAGCAACTACAACCATGGCATTACTGACTGAACACGAGCAGCGCCAAGTCGCCGAAGCGATTGCCCGGGTCGAAAAAACCACCGACGCCGAACTGGTCACCGTGCTGGCGGCCCGCGCCGACGACTACGCCTACATCCCCCTGCTGTGGGCCAGCCTGATCGCCTTGGTGGTGCCGGGCGTGGTGCATTACTTGTCGGGCTACCTGACCATGTACACCTTGCTGCTGGCGCAGTGGGCGACGTTCATCGTGTTGTGCCTGGTGTTTCGCCTGCCCAAGGTGACGACCCGCCTGATCCCGCGCTCGGTGCGCCATTGGCGTGCATCCAACCTGGCGCGCCGGCAGTTCCTGGAGCAGAACCTGCACCACACCCTGGGTAGCACCGGGGTGCTGATTTTTGTCAGCGAGGCCGAGCGTTATGTGGAAATCCTGGTGGACGACGGCATCTCCAGCCGCCTGGATGACAGTCATTGGGATGGGATCGTCAAGGCGTTTACCCAGCAGGTGAAACAGGGGCAGACGCTGGCTGGGTTTATTGCCTGCATTGAGGCGTGTGGCGAGTTGCTCAAGGTGCATGTGCCGGTGACTCAGACACGTAATGAACTTCCCAACCGCCTGGTCGTACTCGAATAGAACATCCAACACTGGAGATCAAATGTGGGAGGGGGCTTGCCCCCTCCCACATTGGGTCCCAAGAGGTCAGGCGCAGTACCGTTGATCAAATAACCCCGTGCCCTTAATCCTCATCCCCCCTAAAATGCCCGGCATTCCCTGCCCGAGGCGTTTTTGTTCATGTCTGTCACCGTTCAACCTGCCAGCCCCGCGCCGGATCATCACGCCCAGTTCATCGAACTGCTGAGCACAAGCCTTGCGCAGAACGCCTTTATCAAACTGGTGCTGGCCAAGTACGTCGGTGACGAAGCCGAGTTGCAGCGGCTGATCATCAAGGCGGTGACGGTCAAGGAGCAGCCGTGCCTGTCCTTCGTCTACCGCTACAAGACCCGCGACATCACCAAGAACTTGCCGCTGGCCGACGGCGTGGCGGCGATTGCCGAGTTGCTGCCGGCGTCGTTCAAGAACGCGCACCTGCTGTCGCTGACCGACGAAGCCCAGTTGGAATACAGCAAGAAGAACAAAAGCTCGCTGTTCAGGAGCAAGCCGCAACAACTGCGTGAGGCGCCATCGGCCGAGCATAACCGTGAGAAGAACCGCTTCCTGGACCTGAGCCGGCCGTTCCTCGCCGACCTGGGCGTGACCGACGCCAAGCAGGCGCTGATCCCGTCGATGTCACGCAAGTGGAAGCAGATCAACAAGTTCATCGAAGTGTTCAGCCATGCGCTGACCTCGTCACCGCTGAAGCTGGACCAACCGGTGCGCGTCGCCGATTTCGGTTCGGGCAAGGGCTACCTCACGTTTGCGATCCACGACTACCTGCGCAACACCCTCAAGGCCGAAGGCGAAGTCACCGGCGTTGAGCTGCGCGAAGACATGGTGACGCTGTGCAACACCGCCGCCGCTCGCCTGGAGCACCCGGGGCTGGTGTTCAAGTGCGGCGACGTACGCAGCGTGGCGCCCAGCGAACTCGACGTGATGATCGCCCTGCATGCCTGCGACATCGCCACCGATTACGCGATCCACACCGGCATCCGCTCCGGCGCGTCGATCATCATGTGCTCGCCGTGCTGCCATAAGCAGATTCGCCTGCAGATCCAGAGCCCGGCGCTGCTTAAGCCGATGCTGCAATACGGCCTGCACCTGGGCCAGCAGGCGGAAATGGTCACCGACAGCCTGCGTGCGTTGTTCCTTGAAGCCTGTGGTTATGAGACCAAGGTGTTCGAGTTCATCTCCCTGGAGCACACCAACAAGAACAAGATGATCCTGGCGGTCAAGCGTGCGGAGCCGGTGGACAACGCGCAGTTGCTGGAGAAAATCCAGGAACTGAAGGCGTTCTATCACATCACTGAGCACTGCCTGGAAACCCTGCTGCGCGCGGATGGCTACCTGATCTGACCGACGCCCACTGTAGGAGCGAGCCTGCTCGCGAAAAGCCTGAGAGCACCGCAGGCTTTCAGGTTTCCCGCGTTATCGTTAGCGACCTTCGCGAGCAAGCTCGCTCCTACAGGGGACTGGCGCAGCCTGCACCGCCGTCTTGCGCCCGAGCATCACCGTGACGATCACCCCACAGGCAAACACCCAGGTAATCGGCTCGATATGTTCACCAAAGAACAGCGCCGAAAACGCGATGGTGAAGAAGATCTGCAACAGCTGAATCTGGCTGACCCGCGCAATGCCGCCCATGGCCAGCCCGGCATACCAGGCGAAGAAGCCCAGGAACTGCGAGAACAGCGACACATAGCCGAACGCCCACCAGGTGCGCATGGAAATCGCGCCTTGGTGCTGCGCCGCCAGGTACCACACCGGGCCGATCAACACCGGCGTGGACAGCACCAGCGCCCAGCAGATCACCTGCCAGCCGCCCATCTCCTTGGCCAACCGGCCGCCTTCGGCATAGCCCAGGCCACCGACGGCTATCGCGCCGAGCATCAATAAGTCGCCGGCCTGGATACTGCCGGCGCCGGTGATCAACGCATAACTCAACACCAACGCACTGCCCAACGCCGCGCAGGCCCAGAAGGCTTTCGACGGCCGCTCATGGGACAGCCACGCCGCATACAGGGCCACGCACAGCGGTTGCAGGCCGTTGACCAGCGCGCCATGGGACGCCGGCAAGGTTTGCATGGCCCACGCCGACAGCACCGGGAAGCCCAGAATCACCCCCGCAATTACCAGGCACAAACCCCGCACCTGCCGCCAGGTCGGCCAGCGCTCACGGCGCCACAGCAACAGCACCGCCGCCGGCACCGCCGCGAACAACGCACGGCCCAGGCCGTTGAGCAACGGGTGGATTTCCTGCACCACGATGCGGGTGAAGGGCAGGGTCAGGCTGAAGATGATGACGCCCAGCAGGCCGAGGGCCATGCCGGTGTTTTCGCGCGAGCTCATGGGAGGGATCCGAAATCCAGAGGGCTTCAAGGGAAGCCCATCTAGCCACAACCCCCGTCGATTGCGGGTCTACAGCTGGGTGCGGATTTATCCGTACAGTTTTTCAGAAGAAGCGCGTGACGCTGACCTTGGCGTTGCGCCCTTGGCTGTAGGCACGGTCGCCGCTGAGGGCGGGCCGGTAGTTGTTGTTGAGCAGGTTGTCGACAGTGAAGTTGACCTCGGTGCCTTTAAGACCGGCCTGCTGCGGTTTCCAGTTGGCGAACAGGCCCATGCTGGCGTAGGAATCGTTGGCGTATTGGTCGTAGAACGTGTCGCCCACCGAGCTGTTCAAGCCGCCTGAGTATCTATCGCTGGGCAGGCGGTCAGTCTTGCGCACGAACTGCGCTTGCCATCCGAACTGTGCGTCCCAGCTTGGGATTTTGTTGCCCATCATCACCACCCATTTGGCCGGTGGAATGTCCCGGGCCCAGACGTGGATGTCGGTGGCCCACGGGTTGGTGTAGGGGTTATCGCGTTTGCCTGTGGCGTAGGAGTAGGAAACCGAGCCGAACAGGTAGGTCGAGTCGTAGTAAGCCTCAAGCTCGAAGCCCTTGATGGTCATGCCGCCGACGTTGCGGTAGTTGGTCTTGGCGGCCATGTCGGCGCTTGTGCAGACGCTGTCGATGCTCCCCACTACGGTGTTCTGACGGTCACAGCCGATGCCAGTCGCCTTGAAAATTTCGTCCTCGATACGGTTGTGGAACAACGTCGTACGCAGTTGCAGGTTATCGCCACGGCCGATGAGGTTGGAGAAGTTGGTGATGTTGCCTGCGGTGATGGCGGTGATGCGCTCCGGGTCGAGGTTGAGGCTGGTGGAGGTGCGGCTGCCGACGCCCTGGACTTCGTACTGCTCGTCGATCACCGGGGCGCGCCAGGTCTTGTTCCAGCTGGCAAACATCGCCACGTCCGGCGTGATGTTCCAGTAGGCGGCCAGGCGCGGGGACCAACCGGTGTAGGTGCGGTCGCTGTAGTCATGGCCGATGCTCGGGTCCGGGTTGCTGTAGTACGGCGCATCGTTGGCTTCGCCCCGATTACGTACGTGGTCATAGCGCAGGGACGGCGTGATAGTCACGTCGCCGAGGGTCACCGCGTCCTGGAGATAGAACGCATTGGTATCGACCTTGCCGTGGGGCATGAAGTACGGCTGGAAGTGCCCGTAGTTGTACTTGGCAGTGTTGTAGGTCGCGCCGGGCATCCAGCTTTCGGTTTCACGCTTGTGCTTGCGCACCTGCACCCCAGTGGTCACGGCGTGTTCCAGCGGGCCGGTGCTGAACAGGCTGATGTTGCGCAGTTCCAGAATCTTGTCGCCGTAGGCCGTGTCCATCTTGCGCCCACCCGTGGCCAGGGAGAACGAAGCGTCGGCCTCGCGCTCATCGGTCTGGTCGGTATGGGACACCGAATAGCTGAGCTTCATGTCGATCAGCGGGTTGTCCAGCGGCTGGTAGAGGTACTTGCCCGAATAGGTGGTATCGATGGTTTCACGGTTGGCGAGGAAGCGTTTCAAGGCGCCTTCGTAACCATAGCGGTCAATCGCGGATTGCAGCGGCGGGGTCGGGTAGCTTTTGGCTGAGAACGGGGTCCATCGCTGGCTGTTGGACCGCGAGTAAGACAGGCCCACGCTGTGTTCGTCAGTGAGGTGGGCGTTGAACTTGAACAGTTTGCCGTCCACATTCTGCGCGCTGTTGGGCAAGCGCTTGGGGTTGATCGGGTAGCGGTTTTCGGGATCGGGCGGAGTGCCGGCCAGCTTCATGTCACCGCCATCGCGTTGCGTCAGGTAGGCGAGCGCATCGAAGCGGCCATCATCGGTACGGCCATACACCGCCGAACTGTAGACCTGTTCGTGGTCGTTGCTGGCGTAGCCATATTTGAGCATGGCCCCGGCGTTGCGGCCTTCTTCCAACAGGTCTGGGGCGTCCTTGGTTTCCATGATGATCGAGCCGCCGAAGCCACCGTTGCCGGTGAAGGGTGAGTACGGCCCTTTTTCCACTTCGACGTTCTTGATCAGCTCGGGCTCGATAAACACCGTGCCTTGCTGATAGCGCTCAAAGCCGCTTTTGGTGGCGCCATCCACCGACATCGGCACGTCTTCGGCCTCGCCCATCCCGCGGATGTTGATGGTCTGGCCGCCGGGTTTGGGCGAGCCGCCCATGAACACGCCGGGCAGGTTCTGCAGCAGCGCGGGGATGTTGTTGGGCTGATAGCGATCAATATCCGCCTGGTTCATGGTTGAGCGGCCGACGGTGCTGGAGTCGACCTGGTTGCCGGTGCCTATCACGCTCAGGGCGTCCAGCTGGATCGCGCCGCTCTGGGTGGTCTTGGCCTCTTCGGGCTTTACCACATACGTGCTGCCGACCTTGATCAGGGTGAACTCGCCGTTTTTCAGCAGGCTGCGAATCGCAACTTCCGGTGTGAAGTCGCCGTTGAGCGCCGGTGCCTGCACGTTCTTGAGCAGCGCCTCATCGAACAACAACTGTATTTTTGCCTGCTGCGCCACCTGGCTCAGGGACGTGGCCAGCGATTGGACGGGCAAGTGCAGCGTGAATGACTCGGCCTGGGCACTGAGGCTGAACGCCAGGCAGGTGGCGACAAGGGTCGGTCGAAAAAACAGGTGCGAAGCGTGGCAAGGCGCGCGAAACATGAAATCCCCCGGTGCGGCCAAATGGCCAAAAAGGTGTGCTGATCAGATGCAGACCGGAGGAAGACGGGGCAGATAAAAAAATCCACACCTGCGAATGCTAAATATTCTCAAATAAGATTTTCGGGGGTTATTTACTCGGTTCAATCCGCACGATGCCATCGGCCGAGACCACGGTTTTCACCGGCAACAGGGCGGGCAGGGCGTTGAGCAGTGCATCCGGATCATTCACATCCAGATTGCCCGAGACTTTCAGGTGCGCCACCGCGTTACTGACCTGCAACGGTGCCTGCGGGCGATACAGGCTCAGTTCATCGATCAGGCTGGCCAGTTCACGGTTGCGGAACGACAAATGCCCGCTGCGCCAATCGGCCACTTCTTCGGCCGTGAGGGTTTGCTGCTGCATTGTGCCCTTGGCGTAGCTGTAGATGGCGCGTTGCTGGGCGCCGAGCAGGGAAACGGGGCTTTTGGCGGACGGCTCGAAAGCGACCTGGCCGTGGGCGACACTGACCACTAGTTGCTGTTGGCTGCGGCGCACATCGAAGCCAGTGCCGACCACCCGCACATTCGCCTCGCCCGCCTGTACGAACAGCGGCCGCTCTTTGTCGGCCGCCACCTCGATATACACCTGGCCCTTGTCCAGGTGCACGATGCGCTGGTGGGCGCTGAAATCCACGCGCAGGCGGGTGTTGGCATTCACATACAGGGTGGTGCCATCGGGCAGGTTCAAGGTGCGCATGCCCTTGGCATGGGCCGCCACCTGGCTGTGATACAGCTCGCGGGGCGCGCCGAGATGGCTGGCCAATACCGCGCATAGCAGGGCGGCGGCGACGGCCAGGGCCGGGCGCCACACCGACGGCTTGCGCTTGGGCAGTGCCACGGGTTTGTTCAGTTGCTGTAGCTGGGCCAGGTCGGCCCACAGCTGCTCGAATTCGGCATAGGCGCGGGCATGGGCGGGCGTGGCCTGCCAGGCGGCAAAGGCCTTGCGGTCGGCACGGCCCGCGTCGTTATGGTTGCGCGCAAACCAGCTGGCGGCTTGGGCATCGATGGCATCTCTCGCTTCGATATCCAGGTCATCGGTGTCGCTCAGGCGGTTCATTCTGGCTGCTCCGTGCCGGGGTCGTTTTGAAGGCGTCGCTTGCAATGCAGCAGGGCAAAAGCGATGTGCTTTTCCACCATGCTCGTCGAAATGCCCATGCGCTCGGCGATCTGCGCCTGGCTCAGGCCTTCGAAGCGGTGCAGCATAAGGGCTTCTCGCCTGCGGGGCGAGAGTTCGGCGAGGACTTCTTTCAACTGTTCCAGGCGTTGCAAGCGCTGTGCGGCGGCCATGGGATCGTTTTGCTCGTCGTTGACCGGTTCGGCGTCCCTGCCGGCCTGATCTGGGTGGACGGTCTGCCGTACCTTCTGTTTGCGCCAGTGATCACGCAGCAGGTTACGTGCCATCTGGAACAGAAATGCCCGTGGCTGCTCGACCTTGGCCCGGTCGCGGTAGTCCAGCCACTGGGTAAAGACATCCTGGGTCATGTCCGCCGCGTCGCTGGCGTTGTCCGTGCGTTTGCGCAGGAAATGCAGAATATCTGCATAGAACCCGCGAAAGGCATCGGCCGACAACGGGTCGGGCTTGGGACGAGACATGGAGATCCTTCTTGACGAAGCACGACATGGAAAAGTCGTGAATACTATCGAGAATCATTGTGATTTGTCTCTATTTAAAGGATGTACTCGATTTAAAATGTGGGAGGGAGCTTGATCAGCGTTCCACGGGTACTGAGAGTGCTGGATCACCCAGCGGATGCGTACGCGCCGCAAAAAACTTCAACGCCACACCGCTGCCATCAAACAATTCCGAATACCGCCGCTTCTGCTGGCGAATAAACCCCTCGCTGCGGCCCGATACCGAGATCGCCAGGGTGGTCGGCCGAGCCTGGCGAATTGCATCCACCACGTGTTTATCCTGCGGCCCCAGGTCATGGCCAAAGATGCACAGCGCGCCCTCATGGGTCAGTAACTGCTCATAGCAGAACGACAGGTAATCCGAGCTGCGGATGGTCTTGAGCTTCTCTTCCACCTTGCCTTCGTTGATAAACAGCGGCACATCGTCCAGGGTCTTGATCGTGTTGTTGATCGCAAAGCTGCTGAGCAAGGTGCTGTCGGTGCTTGGCAATTTGCGCGCGGTGCCGTCAAGGTTGCGCACCAGGTGCAGGCCGCCGTGCAGGTAGAGGATGCGCGTGGCATCGGTGTGGGTGTTGCGCAGGTCGAAGCTTGAGTCGGCGCTGCGGAACAGGTCATCAATGCCCGGCGTGTGCAGGATCGCCCAATAGTTGAGCAGGTCGTAATTGGTGGTGAACACGCTGGCGTAGTTCGTCAGTTCGCGGTTGATCGTCGCCAGCGTCGACGGCTGCACCAGGCGCCACGGAATGTGCACGGCGTGGATGGTATTGATCAGCGCTTCCTTGATCGCGTAGTAGCGATTGCGCGGCGCCGCCGAGCTGACCGCCAGGGCCTTGTTGACCCGACTGGTGGTCTTCAGCGCGCTCAGGGCGTGCTCGAAGCTGCGGGTTTGCAGGGCGTCGAACACGCTGAGTTCGGATTGGCCCAAGGGTTTTTCTTCGACGGTGCGCGCGTTTTCGAACAGCGAGTCGTAGGCGAAGTCTTCCCAAATCGTGCGGCTCGCGCCATTGCCGATCAGAATCCCACTGAAGGCGGTGCTGCTGCGCAGGGCGCTCCAGTCTTCAAGGTGGGCGTCAATATCCTGGAAATCCTTCATTGCGGCGGGTCTACTCGAAATCGGCTGGATGGCGACTTTATCACGAGTGGGTGTTGATCCTGATCAAGGTGCCGCAGGCAGGTGAGGTTGATGCTGTAGGCATAAACGTCATCCGAGGATTCGCCATGAGCAGCACCTTCTTCATTCCCCCCGTCAACATCATGGGCACCGACTGCCTCGACGAAGCCATGAATGCCATTCGCAACTACGGTTTTCGCAAAGCATTGATCGTCACCGACGCCGGCCTGGCCAAGGCGGGCGTGGCCAGCATGATCGCCGAGAAGCTGGCGATGCAGGACATCGATTCAGTGATCTACGACGGCGCCAAGCCCAACCCCAATGTGGAAAACGTCGAGAAAGGCCTGGCGTTGCTGCAGCAGAGCGCCTGCGATTTCGTGGTGTCCCTGGGCGGCGGTTCGCCCCATGACTGTGCCAAGGGCATCGCCCTGTGCGCCACCAACGGTGGGCATATCGGCGACTATGAGGGCGTCGACCAATCGAGCAAACCGCAGATGCCCTTGGTGGCGATCAACACCACCGCCGGCACCGCCAGCGAGATGACCCGTTTCTGCATCATCACCGACGAAACCCGCCACGTGAAAATGGCCATCGTCGACCGCAACGTCACGCCGCTGCTGTCGGTCAACGACCCGAGCCTGATGGTCGGCATGCCCAAGGGTCTCACCGCCGCCACCGGCATGGACGCCCTGACCCACGCCATCGAAGCCTACGTGTCCACCGCGGCCACCCCGATCACCGACGCCTGCGCGATCAAGGCCATCGAACTGATCAGCGCCAACCTGCGCCTGGCGGTACGCGACGGCAGCGACAAGGTCGCGCGGGAAAACATGGCCTATGCCCAGTTCCTCGCGGGCATGGCGTTCAACAATGCGTCCCTGGGTTTCGTGCATGCCATGGCCCACCAACTGGGCGGCCTCTACGACCTGCCTCACGGTGTGTGCAACGCGGTGCTGCTGCCCCATGTGCAAAGCTTCAACGCCAGCGTCAGTGCCAAGCGCTTGAGCGACGTCGGCCGCGCGATGGGTGTCGACGCCAAGGGCACCACTGACGAAGAGGGCGCCCAAGCCGCCATCGCCGCCATTCGCAGCTTGTCCCTGGACGTTGAAATCCCCGCCGGCCTGCGCGAACTGGGCGCCAAGTTGCAGGACATTCCGCTGCTGGCCACCAATGCATTGAAGGACGCATGTGGGCTGACCAACCCACGGCGCGCCGATCAGCGTCAGATTGAGGAGATCTTTCGCAGCGCGTTCTGATGTGTCCGGCAACTGGCGGCACACGTGAATGCGCCGCCAGCCAACGCCACGCACAAGAGCGCCAATGGCCATGCCTGCTGACTCACCAGCAGGCTTGCTACGCCGCCGATCAACGCCGCCATCAACTGATGCATAAAGCCGCTCAAGGCTATGGCATAGGAACCGCCGACCGGCGACTGATCATTAGCAAGTGACAAACTGATGGGGTAACTCATCGATTGCCCAAATATCGCCAGGCAATAGGGCAGCCACAACAACAGTGCGATCTCGCTGGCAAACACACTGCCCAACAGCATCAGCGCCGCTCCCGTTAACGCCAGTCCCACGCCCCAGCTCATCATCGTCAACCGCCCCATGCGGGCCACGAAGCGATTAACCATAAACGCCCCCGCCAGATAGGCCCCGCTGATCGGCCACCCCAGCCAGCCGTACTGCGCCGCGCTCCACTCGAAACGCCCTTGCAGTATCAGCGGTGCACAGGTGTTGAATGCAATGATCACCCCATAGCCCAGCCCACCGGCCAATGCTGCGTGTAGAAAGGGGGGATGCCGCACAATCGTGGCATAGATCCGCCAGGCTGAGTCTGGCGAATCAGCCTTCATCACTGACGGAAACACCACCCTTTGCAACACAGCAATCAACGTGACAGCACTTATTGCCAACCCATAGAAAATTGCCTTCCAGCCGAAGGCCGCCTGCAACAGCGACCCCATGAACTGGCCGATACCTAGGGCGATTACAAACGTCATCCCCAGCCACGACAACCCCCTGGCCAAAAGCGCCCCGCTGAAACTGTCTCTCACCAACAATCTGGCCACAACCGAGACTCCGCCCGCCCCCAAACCCTGAATCAGCCGTAATGACAAAAAAGATTCGACGTTAAAGGCCGATGGAATCGCTGCGCTTGCCAAGGCATATACTGCCAGCGCCCCCAGCAGTACCGGCTTTCTGCCAAAACGCTCCCCCAGGCTGCCCCAGAGCAACATCGGCAGCGCCATTCCTACCAGGTACACCGCCAGGGCCAGTGCGATGTGGTCTTCGGCGGCGAGCAGGGACTGGGCGATGACCGGTACAGCGGGCAAATAGCTGCTAATGCCGACTTGGGCGAGGAAGGCGGCGCAGCAAGCGAGGGCGAGACTGGTGGTTTTTTTCAAGGGGAGGCATCCTGCGCCTTAAGTTCTGCGTACGTCATCGTAAGTCGATTCACTCGTATAGATCCGAACAATGATTGATGCTTATGCTCACTGAGAAATAAGAGTGCTTATGTGGAGGTTGGTTATAGTAGGTGCGAAATTTAGTTTGCGTCTTTGTGTTCCTCTATTAAGGCTGTCAGTGTTGAGCAAAACAACTCTACTGTCTTAGGGCTCATGTCTGCCCGAAGAGTTATACGTAATGCTGCTTTTCCCTTGGGTACCACAGGAAAAAATACGGCAGAAGTGAAAAATCCGCTGTCAGCCAGTTGTATAGCGAGTGTGTTCGCTTTTTCAGCCTCGCCGCAGGTTACCAATCGTATTGCGGTGTGGGCACCCTGTTGTTCAGTGTGGATAAGGCTGTCGAATAACCGGATGTTGGTTTGAAGCTGTTCTTGACGCACGGATAGCTCGGTTGTTTGATGTATTTTTATTGACGCCAGCCCGGCTCCTATGGCGGCAGAGTTCAGACTTTGAGACCAGTTACTGGGGCCGCCGTATCGGTACATTAGACTTTTCTGTCTTTCGCTACCGAACATGATCAGTCCTCCACTGGCACCAAATGATTTGCCTAGAGAGGCCACGATTAAGGTTTTATTGTCTATCTCTTGCAAGCGCGGCCGGATAAAACCGCCCCTTTATCTCCAAATGCTGACAGGGCGTGGGAGTCATTGTGAGGCGCGGTTTTTACTTCTGTTTCATCTGCGCAGGAGGCTTTAATATGATTCATTGAATAGTGGGAATGTTTGTCGAATACCATAGTGGGTGGGGAGTCATTGGTAAAGACGCCGCTGGCGAGCATGGACAAGAGTCCGGAACTGGCCGCACTACAGGACAAAGTGCTGAGGCAGATTGAGTTGAAAAGGCCTGATAGCTCTGTTTCATAGCGTTCGAGTATTTCAAGTTTGCATCGATTTTTTGAGTTTGCAATGCGAAGTGTTTTGGCTTCTTTTATTCCCTGGATAGCCCCTTTTAGTATGTTTGGGTGATAGTCGAGGCCAAGATATGACGTCGTGCAGAAGTGATGGAGTTTTCGTCCATGCTGATCAATAAGTTGGTTGTTGTTTTGGACTTTTACATTAAGTTCGCAGATTCGGCCTGACTGTGCTGAGTGCCAGTCTCTGTCGGCAAGATCAATTAGTTTTTTGTAATTTGTGAATTGATTTTTTGATTGAGTATTTTTCATTGTTTTTACCTGTCCTTAGGGAAGGCAAAAACAGTAAAGGGAAAATTTTGATAGGGTAAGTCAGATATTTCCCATGCAAGCTACTCCGAATGGATATTTTGTTGTGAGTAAGGTCCTACATTTTGTAAGTCCCAATGGACATCCGACCGATTCTTATGTGCATGACCCAACGTAGCGGATTCAGGGAACATTTGATTGTGATTGGGTAAATAAATGCAGTGGGGGCGTTCGCGTTTTGTTGAGGTCGTATCCCGCAGGATTGAGTAAGGTGTCCGCATACAGGCCGGATGTGACGATGGCCTTCAAGGACCTGTCTCTTGGGTAGTCGAAACTAGATGGATGAAGGGAGTACTTGATGAGAGTTCTGTTATTCGGTGCCACCGGCATGGTCGGCCAGGGCGTCCTGCGCGAGTGCCTGCTGGCCGCTGACGTACAGGAAGTCGTCGCCGTCGGCCGCACGCCCCTGACCCAGGAACACGGCAAGCTGCATCAGGTGTTGCACAACGACATGCTGGATTTCCACCCCCTGGAAAACCTGCTGCAAGGGTTTGATGCGTGTTTCTTCTGCCTCGGTGTCTCTTCGGCGGGCATGAATGAAACCCGGTACACCCATCTCACTTATGATCTGACCCTCGTGGCCGCCAGCACCCTGGCGCGGCTTAATCCGCAGATGACGTTCATCTACGTGTCCGGCGCCGGTACCGACAGCTCCGAGGCGGGCAAGTCGATGTGGGCGCGGGTCAAGGGCAAGACCGAGAATGCCTTGCTGCGCCTGCCATTCAAGGCGGTGTATCTGTTCCGGCCGGGGATCATCCAGCCGCTGCACGGTGTGCGCTCGAAGACGCCGTTGTATCAAGCCTTCTATTCCGTGCTCGGGCCAGTGCTGTCGTTGGCGCGTCGGGTCAAGCCGGGCTGGGTGGTGAGCACCGAGACCGTCGGCCGGGCGATGCTCGCGGCGGTGCGCCATGGCGCGCCGCAACCGCTGGTGGAACAGGCCGAGATCAATCGCCTGGCGTCCGAGCGCGCCTGATGTTGCACAAGAGCCTGGTGCGTCGCCTCGATCTGATCACCCTGCAACTGTTCGTCGCGGTGTTCGAAGAGGGCACCCTGACCCGTGCCGCCGCCCGCGAAGCCATCGCCGTGTCGGCAGCCAGCAAGCGCTTGATGGAACTGGAGCAGGTGCTGGGTGTGAGCCTGTTCGTACGGCGCGCCAAGGGCATGGACCTCACCGCCGCTGGCGAAACCCTGCTGCACCATGCCAGGCAGATGCTGTTCAACGTGGAAAAAATGGGCCTGGAGCTCGGCGAGCACAGCCACGGCGTGCGCGGTTACGTGCGGATGCTGGCCAATCTTTCGGCGATTATTCAGTTTCTTCCAGAAGACTTGCGGGATTTTTCCGAGCTGCATCCCGAAGTGAAAACCGACCTTGAAGAGCGCCCCAGCAACGGCGTGGTGCAAGGCGTGCTGGATGGGGTGGCGGATCTGGGGATCTGCTCCAGTGATACCGACACCAAAGGCCTGCCCAGGGTGACCTATCGCCACGACAAACTGGTGGTGTTGATGCCGGCGGATCACCCGTTGGCGCCGCGCGAAAGCCTGGCCTTCGTCGAGACCCTGGACAGTGACTACGTTGGCCTGCACGCCGCCAGCTCGATCAACATGCGCAGCCACGCCGCCGCGCGCGAGGCCGGCAAGATGCTGCGTCTGCGTATTCATGTGCCGGGCTTTGATGCGATGTGCCGGATGGTCCAGGCGAACATGGGCATCGGCATCCTGCCGTTGAAGGCCTATGAATTGTTTGGCCGTGCCCTGGGCCTGCATGCCGTGCCGCTGACCGATGCCTGGTCGGACCGCAGTTTGATCCTGGTGGTGCGCGATGAGGCGCAGTTGTCGCCAGTGAGTCGGCTGTTGTTCGATTATCTGAGCGTTCGCATTTAGCGAACGCTCCTTGCCAACTGACGGTTGGATTTTTCCTGCCCCTGTCCTCTAGCCTTGGGCTCACATTCCAAGAATAAGAGGTACACCCCATGACGGCTCCCTTGAGCGGTATCAAGGTGATCGAGATCGGCACGCTGATTGCGGCGCCGTTCGCCGCCCGGCTGATGGCCGAGTTCGGCGCCGAGGTGATCAAGATCGAAGCCTTGGGGCAGGGCGATCCGCTTCGTAAATGGCGAAAGCTGCATGAAGGCACCTCGCTGTGGTGGTACCTGCAATCACGCAACAAGAAATCCCTGGCCCTGGACCTCAAGTCCGCTGAAGGCCTGAGCCTGATCAAGCAACTGCTCGGCGATGCCGATGTGCTGATCGAAAACCTGCGCCCCGGTGGCCTGGAAAAACTCGGCCTGGGCTGGGACGTACTGCACACGCTCAACCCCAAACTGACCCTGGTGCGTATCTCCGGCTACGGCCAGACCGGCCCTTACCGCGACCGCCCTGGTTTCGGTGCCATCGGCGAGGCCATGGGCGGGATTCGCTACACCACCGGCAACCCCGATTCGCCCCCGGCGCGGGTCGGCGTGAGCCTCGGCGACTCCCTCGCGTCGTTGCACGGTGTGATCGGCGCGCTGATGTCGTTGCTGCGGGTCAAGACCGGCCAGGGTGACGGGCAGATTGTCGATGTGTCCCTGGCGGAAAGCGTGTTCAACCTGATGGAAAGCCTGGTGCCCGAATACGACATGCTCGGCCATGTGCGCGAGCGCAGCGGCGGCGCCTTGCCCGGCATCGCGCCCTCTAATACCTACCTGACCGCCGACGGTGCCTATGTGGTGATCGCCGGCAACAGCGACCCGATCTACAAGCGTTTGATGACCACCATCGGCCGTGCCGACCTGGCCGAAGCCGCCGAATTCGCCCACAACGATGGCCGTGCGGCGAAAAGCGGTTTGCTTGATGCCGCCATCACCCACTGGACCAGCAGCCTGTCTATCGAGCAGGTGCTCAGCGCCCTGGAAGCCGCCGAAGTGCCGGCCGGGCGCATCTACTCCGTGGCCGATATCGTCAGCGACCCGCACTACCAGGCGCGCGACATGTTGCTCAATGCCGAGCTGCCTGGCGGTGTGTCGGTGAAGATGCCGGGCATTGTGCCCAAGCTCTCGGAAACCCCCGGCGCCGTGAACTGGCAGGGCCCGAGCCTGGGCCAGCACACCGATGACATCCTCGGCAGCCTGGGCCTTACGGTTGCCGACATCCAACGCCTGAAAACCTCGGGAGTGGTGCAATGATCACTGACTATTCCGACCCGCTGATCGTGCAGGAGGTGTCCCCGCGCGATGGCCTGCAAATCGAACCGACCTGGGTCGAAACCGCTGACAAGATCGCCCTGATCGACCAGCTTTCCCTGGCCGGTTTTTCGCGGATCGAAGCCGGTTCTTTCGTGTCGCCCAAGGCCATCCCTGCATTGCGCGATGGCGAACACGTGTTCCAGGGCATCGAGCGTAAAGCCGGTGTGATCTACGTTGCGCTGATCCCTAACCTTAAGGGCGCCCAGCGTGCCGTCGAGTCGCGCGCCGACGAACTGAACCTGGTGATGTCGGCCAGCCAGACCCACAACCTGGCGAATATGCGCATGCGGTGCGAGGCGTCGTTGGCGGCATTCGGCGATATCGTCAGCTTTGCCGCCGGGCACCCGGTACGCCTCAACGGCAGCATCGCCACCACCTTTGGCTGCCCGTTCGAAGGCAAGATCGATGAAGACCGCGTGCTGCAACTGGTCGACGCGTATCTGCACCTGGGCATCCAGGGCATCAGCCTCGCCGACACCACCGGCATGGCCAACCCGCGCCGGGTGGAACGCCTGGTCACGCGCGTGCTGCAACGCGTGCCTGCCAGCGACCTGACCCTGCATTTTCATAACACCCGCGGCCTGGGCCTGTGCAACGTGCTGGCCGCCTACGAAGCTGGAGCCCGACGCTTTGATGCAGCGCTGGGGGGCCTGGGTGGGTGCCCGTTTGCGCCGGGGGCGTCGGGCAATATCTGCACCGAAGATCTGGTCAACCTGTGTGAAGAGGTCGGCATTCCCACCGGTATCGACCTGCCGCACCTGCTGAACCTGTCCCGCCGCTTGCCGGCCCTGCTGGGCCATGAATTGCCCGGCCAGGTAGCCAAGGCCGGGCGCAATTGCGACCTGCATCCGCCGCCGGACTACGTCGCCGCCTTGTAACGCCATACCAGACAACAAAAACAATCGGACGCCTGTGAGCAGTCCGCTGGAGAGAAAGCATGAGCACTAATACGTTAGAGGTCGGCGCGCGCCCGGCCGCTGAAATCGATGCCGAAAAAGCCCTGGTCAGAAAGGTCGCCTGGCGCCTGATGCCGCTGATCATGGTGTGTTACCTGTTCGCGTTTTTTGACCGCATCAACATCAGCTTTGCCAAGTTCCAGCTGCAAGCCGACCTCAGCCTGAGCGACACCGCCTATGGCCTGGGCGCCGGGTTGTTCGTGGTGGGGTATGTGATCTTTGAAGTGCCAAGCAACATGATGCTCTACAAGGTCGGCGCGCGGCGCTGGATCGCGCGGATCATGATGTCGTGGGGCCTGGCCACGGCGGCCATGGTGTTTGTCACGGCCGAATGGCAGTTCTATGGCCTGCGTTTCATCATCGGCGCGATGGAGGCGGGCTTCGCGCCCGGTGTGCTGTATTACCTGACGTTGTGGTTCCCGCAGCACTTCCGCGGGCGCATTACCTCGATGCTGTTCCTGGCGTCTGCCTTTGCAGGTTTGGTCGGCGCACCGTTCTCCGGCCTGGTGCTGGAACACCTCGACGGCGTGCTGCAGATGCGCGGCTGGCACTGGCTGTTCCTGCTCGGCGGCTTGCCCTGCATCGGCTTGGGCTTCCTGGTGCTGACGCTGCTCAAGGACCGTATCGAAGATGCGCACTGGCTGACGCCGGCGGAGAAAACCCTGCTGTCGAGCCGTATTGCCCAGCATGAGCCGAACACACATGGCGGCTCGTTGCTGTCGGCGATCCGCATTCCCGGCTTTTTGATGCTCGGGTTTATCTACTTCCTGATCCAGGTGGCGTCTTACGGCCTCAACTTCTGGGCGCCGCAACTGATCCGCAGCGCCGGCACCCAAAGCCCGGTGATGATCGGCCTGCTCACGGCGATTCCCTATGTGTGCGGCGCGATCAGCATGGTGGTGATCGGGCGGCTGTCGGACGCGACCGGCGAGCGCCGCAAGTTTGTCTGCGGGCTGGTCGTGCTGGGCGCGGTGGGTTTCTTCAGCGCCGGGATCTTTGCCGACCACACCACCTTCCTGATCATCGCCCTGGGGATGTTGGGCGCCGGCATCATCGCTTCGATCCCGACCTTCTGGACCCTGCCACCCAAGTTGCTGGCCGGTGCCGGCGCAGGCGCGGCGGGCGGGATTGCGGTGATCAACACCCTCGGGCAGTTCGGTGGCATTGTCAGCCCGGTGATGGTGGGACGGATCAAGGACCTCACCGGCAGCACCACCCCGGCGCTCTATGTGATAGGCGTGTGTGCGTTGTTGGCGGCGGCGCTGCTGCTGTGGGGCCTGCCGCAAAAGCTGCGCACCCTCGACAAGGCTTGATCAGCCTGCGGTTGTCAGCGCACGGGCCGGTGTGGCGCTGAGCTGAATCAACGCCACGCCGCCCATCAACAACAACGCGCCAAGGATTCGGGGCGTTGTCAGGGGGCGCTCCGCCAAGCCAAACAGGCCGAAGTGATCCAGTAGCAGCGACGCAAGAATCTGCCCGGCCATGGCCAGGGCGATAAACCCCGAAGCGCCCAGCTTGGGCAGCAGCATCAACGCCAACGCGATAAAGCACACACCAAACGCACCACCGGCCCACATCCACAGGGGCGCCTTGGTGATGAACGTGAGGCTGGGCAGCGGCAAGCGCAGCGCCACGATCACCGGCAGCAGCACGGTAATGCTCACCAGCAGCGACGCCAGGGTGGCCCACAGCGGGTGCCCAAGACCGCGCCCGAGGTTGGCGTTGATCGCACTTTGAAACGGCACCACCGCTCCTGCGATCACCGCCAGGAGCAAGAAACCTGCCCAATGCAACGTCGTCATGTCGAATCTCCCAGAGGTTTTTCTGGACTCTAAGCTATTCGTCACGCAAATTTAAATTCCATATTATTATGACGAGCATGCAGCTGATGAATGATCTGCGCCGCATTGATCTCAACCTGCTGGTGATCCTCGACGCCTTGCTCAGCGAGCAACACGTCACCCGCGCCGCCGAACGTTTGCACCTCAGCCAGCCTGCGGTCAGCCATGCACTTGCGCGCTTGCGCGATATGTTGAGTGACCCGCTGCTGGTGCGTCAGGGCGGCACATTAGTGCCCACGGCCCGTGCCCTGGAGTTGGCGGCGCCATTGGCTGAAGCCCTGGCCCAGGTGCAGGCGCTGCTGGCGCCGAATCGCTTTGACCAGGCATCGGCCAAGCGCCGGTTTCGCGTGGCGATGTCGGACTACAGTGCGGCAATTTTCCTGCCGGGTCTGGTCCGAGTCCTGCGGCGTGAGGCGCCCGGTATCGACCTGCAAATCATCCAGGCCAGCCGCGAAGGCATGGTCGACGGTGTGCTCAATGGTGATCTCGACCTGGCAGCCGGTGTCTTCCCCGACATGCCCGCCGAACTGCGCACTGCGCCGTTGTTCGAAGAGCATTACACCTGCCTGCTAGACCGCAACAGCCTGTCGCACAACGGTGTGCTCGACCTGCCCACGTATCTGTCGCGTCCCCACGTACTGCTGGAAATGCGCGGCAGCGGCGCGCCGGAAATCGAACGGGCGCTGACAGCGATTCGTGAACGACGGCATGTGGCGATCAGCCTGCCGCACTGGGGGGTGGCGCCGCAGTTGATTGAGGGCACGGACTTGATTCTCACCGTATCGTCGCGAGGCTTGCTGAATATTGATCACCCGCATCTGGTCGCCGTGGCGCCGCCGTTTCATATCCCGTCGTTTACCTTTGAGCTGGCATGGCATGCGCGACGGGGCGGGGATTCGGGGTTGCAGTGGTTGATTGGGCAGGTGCAGGGTATGTTGTCCGAGGGCTGCAGATAACAGGAAAAAAACATGTTCTCAGGCTTCAACCACTTGACCCTGGCCGTCACCGACTTGAGTCGCAGCGTCGGCTTTTACCATGAGTTGTTGCAACTCAAGCTCGACGCCACGTGGGACACCGGCGCCTATTTGTCATTGCCGGGCCTATGGCTATGCCTGTCGCTTGATCCGCTGAGCGACTCGAAGCCGGCGGCCGATTACACCCACTATGGGTTCACTGTCGGAGCGAGTGATTTCGCTGCGCTGGTCTCGCGTCTGCGCGCCGCCGAGGTGCAAGAGTGGCGCGACAATCGAAGTGAAGGCGCCTCGTTCTATTTCCTCGATCCCGACGGCCATAAGCTCGAAGCCCATGTGGGCGACCTGGCTTCGCGTCTGTTGGCTTGCCGCGACAGCCCCTATGCGGGAATGAGGTTTTACCCATAGCGCAGGAACGTGCAGAATCCGTCCACCTTCCCACGCTTTGTCAGAGTCGCGCCCATGACCCCCTCCTTGCTGCTCGCCGTCCTCGCTTCGGGTTTTATCTACGGTATTACGCCTGGCCCCGGGGTATTGGCGGTGTTTGGTATCGGCGCTGCCCGAGGCCGTCGTGCCGGGGCGGGGTTTCTGTGCGGGCACTTGCTCGGCGATGTGCTGTGGTGCAGTACGGCGTTGGTCGCGATTGTGGGCGCGCGGGAAGTCGGCAGCAGCGCGTTCGATGTGCTCGGCGTGCTCAGTGGCCTGTACCTGTTCTGGCTCGGCTGGCGCGCGATTCGCACCCAGCGTCGCAGCAGTGATGCCCCCCAGGGTGCGGCGCGGCATCCATTCTGGCACGGCATTGTGTTCGGCTTGACCAACCCCAAGGCGTATCCGGTGGCCGTGGCGACATTTACTGCATTGCTGTCCAGCCGTGCCGAATTGCTGACCTGGTCGATGCTGCCGGCGTTGATCTTCCTGAGCTTCGTCGGTGGCCTGTTGGCCTACGCGATCCTGATCGGCGTGGTCGGTGCCCAGCGGGTGCGCACGGTGTATCAGCGCCATGAAATCCTTATCACCAAGCTCTGCGGCGTGATGTTTATCGGCTTTGCCATCAATGCCCTGGCCCATGCGTTGCCAGGCCTGTTCGGCAGCAAACCGGCCTGACGGGCCACGACCGTTCGTCGCACGGGCAAGTTTTTTCTAAACCTTTGCCGCCCGGAAAATTCGAATTCAGGGCGAGGTGTCTTTCCCCGCACCTATTTTTGCCCTGGAGGAACCCATCATGAGCCGCATGGCTATCCGGTTACGCACCGCCAGTTTCGCGATGCTGCTGGGCCTCGGCGCCAGCAATGCTTTCGCCCAGTCGCCTGCTGAATTCATCGAGCAGGCTTCGGCCAAAGGCATGGCCGATATCGAAACCAGTCGCATGGCCCACGCCAAAACCTCGTCCCAGGAAATCAAGGACTACACCATCGAGGTGATCAACGAGCGCACCCTGGCCAACCAGCATTTGGCGGCCATCGCCAAGAAGCTCGACCTGCCCGTGGCCCCACGGGAGAAGATCATCGACAAGGCCGAAACCCTGATGCCCGAACTCAAGGACGGCGATTCCTTCGACGCGGCCTACACCGCGCAGCAAGTGAAGGAAAACGAAGATGCCATTGCCTTGTTCAAGCGAGAAGGTGCGGCCTCGGATGTGCCGGAAATCAAAGCACTGGTGGATGAGACGCTGCCTAAACTGGAAGAGCGTCTGCAAAAGGCCCGGGCCCTGGCGTCGACCTACGGTAAGGGCCATCAAGGCGACGGTTGAGACCTTCACTTGATATGAAAAACGGCGGTTGGATCCTATCCAACCGCCGTTTTTTTACGCCTGGTTCAGGTCGGTCTTGTTCGGGGCCGCATCGTCGGCCGCGTGGCCGCAACTGCTGTTCAGGCTCACGGTGCCGGTGTTGCCAATGCTGCGGTATTCCTGGCGCAGTTTTTCCAGTTCCTTGCGGTCCAGGCCATCCAGGCTCAGCACGGCGTTCTGCGCATCCTTGGAGACGCGCAGCAGTTCATCGATCTTGATGTGCAGGATGTCGTTATCGCGGTTTTGCGTGTTCTGGATCAGGAACACCATGAGGAAGGTGATGATGGTGGTCGAGGTGTTGATGATCAACTGCCAGGTGTCGTTGTAGTGGAAGTACGGCCCGCTCAAGCTCCACAGGAAAATCAACGCGACCGCCGCATAGAACGTCCGGGCACTGCCTGCCCAACGGGACAAGGATTGTGAGACTGCGGAGAATTTCATGACCGTTTTCCTTAAGGTGAGTGATGAAAATACTGACCGCAGGCACGCTCTGAAATTTCTTTTTACAACTTGGGATGTGAACAACGCTGTGCGTTTTTCTGCAGGGTTCTTGGGAGTGGGCCTACGGCGTTTTGCAACGACGGGCGCAAGACTGGGGTTTTATACGGAAAATCCCATGCACGCTGACACCGCCTGCGACCTGCCTGCGCTTTATCACCAGACCGAAGATCATTATTTCGCCGCAACCTGCTCGCTGCATCGCCGCTACAACACCTGTATCAACGCTTACTTTACCGACGACTATTTCGACCCGTGGAACCTGTTGTTTATCCGAGTCGGCAGCGCGCCGATGGGGGGCGCAATGGCGGTGCCGATGGACCTGCTTCGCCGTATTTTTCTGGATACGCGCGTAGTGATTCATGAGGAAAAGGTCGGGCTGATCGCTGAGGCGCTCATGGGGATGGGCTTTCAGCCTGCCGAAAAGACGACTGCGATGGTCCTCGATCTGTCGAGCCTTGTTTCATCTACAGATGACCGCTCTGTGCAGATCAGCTTGACTCGGAACCTGGCCGATTGGGCCGTTCCCCTTGGCAACGCATTTTCGATGCCGCCCGAGGGCATTGCGCGTTATCAGGCCCGGCACCAGCGTGCTCTGGAAACGGGGCAATCGCTTCACCACTTCATCCTGTCCACCGAGGGGCAGGTGAGGTGTTCGTTGACTTTATCCCTGTGTAATGGAGAAGCTCGGCTTAACGATGTCGGCACGCTAGTGGGTTTTCGCACCAAAGGTTACGCCACGCGATTGATTCAAGCGGCCTTGCGTCACGCGTCGAGCCTGGGTGCCCGGCGATGTTTTCTTGAGGCAACCATGGACGGAATCTCGGTGTATCGAAAGTTGGGGTTCGAAGGTTTGTTCGACTACCAGTCTTTTATTCGGGGGCCGGTTGCAGTCGCCTGATCAGACGCTCATTTTTACCTGGCTGCGGTCTTCAAGCGTCAACAGATACTGCTTGGCTTCAAGCCCTCCGGCAAATCCGGTCAAGGTGCCCGAAGCGCCGATAACCCGATGGCACGGTGCAATGATCGAGATAGGGTTGCGCCCATTGGCAGCGCCCACGGCACGGACGGCTTTCGGGTTGCCGATCTGCTGGGCGATCTGGCTGTAGCTGCGGGTTTCGCCAAAAGGAATGGTCAGCAGCGCCTGCCAGACCTGCTTCTGAAAATCGGTACCGGCGAAATCCAGCTCCAAATCGAATGTATGGCGACTACCGGCGAAATACTCCTTCAACTGGCGCTCGGTTTCCAACAGCACCGGGCTCTCGTTGGCTTCGTGCAACTCACCCAGGCGCACTCGGTTGGCGCGTTCCACTTCCCACAGGATGGCGCTGAGCTTGCCATCGCGTGCCACCAGGGTGAGTTCACCGACGGGGGAGGACATGAGCTTGTATTCGTAGGGCATGAGCGGGCTCCTCGAAGGGCAGTTGTTAAACGCTACAGGCCTACGGTAATGCCATCCGCCGGACTGGAAACTACGTTTCTTGCGCTTGAATTCTCACTGGACCTACTGGAAATTCCAATAAACCCAGTTGGAATAGTACGGATACCAGTAGAACCAGGAAATCCGGTAGAGCCCCATGATCACTGAGGCCTCCCCGATTGTGACCAGGGAAATCAGATTGAACAGCGTGACGATTGCAGCGAATACGGTCACGCCTCGGCTGGCATGGCGCCTGGCAAACCCTACGCCGTAGACGGACTCGGCGATCGATCCGAGTGCCAGCCCCAGGCCCCAGGGATACGGAAGCCGCACCAGTGCGACCAGCAGTGGCAACACCAACACCCAGCCGAGTACTTGGCGCAGTACGGGTGTGGATGCGTGTTCTTTGGGTCCAATTATGGCAATAACCCTGGGGGGAACTAGTGTTGAGCGAACTTTCCGTATGAACCGGTAGTTGAAGACTGAGCGTTATCGAGCGCGCGCAACCTCATCAATGAGCGCTATAAAGGCTTGCACTGACAAATTCGGTTCCTCTCTACGGGTCAACACCAACAACCGCGCACACGCATCCGCCTCCACCAAAGGCCGATAAGTTACGCCCTTGTTCATCAAACTCTGCGTACAGGCTGGCACCAGGGCCACCCCTTGCCCGGCGGCCACCAGCGCAATGATCGAGGTGATCTGCCGTCCGGTCGGTCCGGCATGCAATGGCACGCCATGGTGGCGGTAAAGCTGCTCGATGGACTGGTTCAGCCCCGAGCCGTAATCCGCTGGAAACAGAATCAAAGGATAGGCACCGAGCTGCGCCAGGCTGATACCGGCCTGGTCAGCCAGGGGGCTGTCACTCGACACTGCGGCCACAAGGCGTTCCTCGCCCAATGACAGCGCGTGCACCTTGTCGTTTTGCGGCAACAGCCGGCTCAAGCCGATATCCAGCCGCCCGTCGGCGACCTGTGCTCCGAGGCTGCCGGAGGCGCATTCCACCAGGGTCAGTTGCACATCGGGAAAGCGCTGGGCGAAAGCCTGGATCGACTGGCTGAACAGGTCCGACAGGGCAATCGAGCTGACGTAGCCCAAGGCCAGTTGACCCGCTGTCCCTGCTGCCAACTTACCGGCAATCACCTGAGCCAACTCCACCTGTTCCAACACGCCACGTGCGTAGGGCAGGAACGAGCGGCCCTGGGCGGTGAGCGTTACGGTGCGGCTGGTGCGATCGAACAGCTTGAAACCCAAGTCTGCCTCCAGCGCTGAAATCTGCCGGGTCAAAGGCGGTTGGGCGAGGTGCAGGCGCAGGGCGGCGCGACCGAAGTGCAATTCTTCGGCGACCGTCAGAAAGTAACGCAGCTTGCGTAGGTCGAGCATCCTGATCCTTGGGTATCAATCGGTCGGAATTCGGTATTGGTTTAAGACCCGCCGGCCATTCTATAAAGACCTTTCAAAATAAAACGAGAGGTTTCATGAAACCGCGCCTGCATTGTGCCCGCCTTGCCCTGTTCCTGTGTGGCTGCGCGGCGTTTCTCAACCTCTATGCGACCCAAAGCATTCTCCAGACGTTTGCCGCGCATTTTCATATCAGTGCCAAGGATGCGGGTTGGAGCATCACCGTCACCACCCTGGCGGTGGCGATCACTGCCCCGTTCGTCAGTCGCCTGACCAGGCGCTTCGAGCAACGCAGCGTGATCGTCGTGGCGGCGTTACTGCTGGCGCTGCCGGCATTGATGACCGCTTATGCCGACAGCTTTGCCGAAGTGCTGGTGTGGCGCTTTGTCGAAGGCATGTTGATCCCGGTGGTGTTTGCCACCAGCGTGGCTTACATCGGCGACCGCTGGAGCGGTGGCACGGTCACTGAGGTCACGAGTCTCTACGTCGCGGGCACCGTGTTGGGCGGGTTCGCCGGGCGCTTCGTCACCGGGGTGATGACCGAATATGTGGGCTGGCGCGAAGCCTTTGAATTGCTCGCGGTACTGAGCTTGATGGTCGGCGGGTTTATCCAGTTTCTGTTACCGGCCAACCGCCCACGGACCGTGCAGGTTAAAGCCTCTTCGTCAGGTGTATTTCGCCGGCCGCTGTTGGCAGCTTACGCCGTAGGTTTCTGCGTGCTGTTCTCGCAAGTCGCGGCGTTTACCTACGCAGGTTTGTACTTGGGCCTGCCGCCGTTCAACCTTGGGCCTGCGGCCTTGGGGACGTTGTACATGGTGTTCCTGTTGGCGTTGATCGTGATCCCCATCGCCGGGCGCCTCAGCAAAGCCCGCCCCCATGCCGAACTGCTGAGTGTCGCCGCCGTGCTGGGCGTCAGCGGTTCGGCGTTGACCTTGGTGCCGTCCCTGTGGTGCATCGTAGTCGGCCTGGCGCTCAGTTCCACCGGCGTATTCCTCGCCCAAGCCGCCGCCAATGCGTTTATCAACGCCACCGCGCGCAATAACAAGACGGGCGCTGTCGGTGTTTATCTCACCTGTTATTACCTGGGCGGCAGTGGCGGCGCCATTGTCCCGGCGCTGATCTGGGAACGCTGGGGCTGGGCCGGTTGCGTGGTGCTGATCATCGGTTTCCAGCTGCTGACCTTGTTGATCGCCTTGACCGGCTGGAAGCCCCTTAAACCTGAGCTGATTTCTGCACCATGAACGACACCGTCGCTGTGCCTTCGTCCGAATTAACAACGCGCCGTCGCGCCCTGTTCGCCGGTTGCAGCGCCCATGCCGTGCACGATGGGCTCACTGATGTGATCTATGTTTTGCTGCCTGTCTGGCAGGCTCAGTTCGCCTTGCCCTACGCCCAGATCGGCCTGTTACGTGGCGCCTATTCCGGGATGATGGCCGTGTTCCAATTGCTGGCCAGCCGCGCCGCCAGACGCTGGGGCCGCACGCTGATACTGGTGGGAGGCACTGCGCTGGCGGGTGTTGCCTACCGGTACCGCCGGCATCGGTCTTGCGCTGACCCTGCTGTTCATCGGCGGTGCCTTCGGCAAACTGTTCTGCGGCTATCTCGGCGCACGCATCGGCATGATGAAGACCGTGTGGATCACGGAAACCAGCACCGCACTGCTGATCGTCGCGGCGGTGTACCTGCCCTTGAGTGGGTTGATGGTGATGCTGCCGCTGTTGGGGTTGGTACTGAATGGCACCTCCTCGGTGCTGTACGGCGCCGTGCCCGACCTTGCCGGCGCGGGCAAGCGCGAGCAGGCGTTTGCGCTGTTCTACACCGGCACCATTGGGGGTGGCGCGTTGGCGCCGGTGGTGTTTGGTGGCGTGGGGGATGCGCTGGGCGTGCCGGTGGCGGTGATGGTGTTGGCGGGGATGTTGGGTGTGACGTTGCCGTTGGCGTGGGTGGCTTCCTCGCTGTCGAGCAGGTCAACAAGATCGAAAGCGGTCAATGGCTGAGTAATGATCAAACCTATGTATGCATTTCTGGTGGGGTGGGGCCATGGACAATGATGTGAGTGGCAGGTTGAATTCAAACGTTCTTCAGCGGCTATTTGTTGCCAAAAGCTTCGATTTCTTCATGCTTCGAGCATGGGTCTGAACCTTGCGGCATTGCCTACACAACGATCAGACTCGTCCGAGTTGTGCGCCTTGGACGACCTCTTTAAGGTTCGTCAGCCGCTGCCCATCAGCGGTCGGGTTTAGTAGCCCGATACGATCAACGGCGTACAGCTGCTCTTATGGTGGCTGCACGCAGGGCGTCTTCGGGCGCGCCGGTTTCGTTGATTCGCCGGTCTACTAACCTGCGTACAGCCGCCACCCATTGTTTAGTAGCTCTGGTATGCGGTCCCTAACGAGGATCAACAGATGTGTACTGACTCATGCAATCCATCCGTAAAACTGTTCAGCGTCCGTCCCGAAATCGACACTCAAGCGCTGCTCGCCAACGCCTACGAAACCATCGCCGGTGCAGGTGCCATGACCCACGAGTTCGTCGAAAGCCTGCCCTCTCAACAGCGCTATCTGGCCCTGGCCATTCAGCAGATGATTGAACTGGGCCTGCTGCTGGTCGAGGCTGTTCAGGACCGTGTGGACCGAGCCGCGTCGGCCATCCGTACGGTGTAAACGGCTTGCCTTCCCAGGCCGCCCATACCACGGGGGAGGGGAGCCAGAATTTACAGTGTCGCCGCCAGCGAAAACGGAATGCGCAACGCACCGATAGGCCCTTCACGCGTGCCGCACATTTCATCGTGAACGCAGTGTTGCACCAGTACGCAAGGAAACGGCGGAACCCGTTGCAACAGGTCGCGTAAATGCGTGGTGGACCCGATGCGCAGCGGCTTGCCGTGATCGTCCAGTAACGTTGCCTCGACGTGCTCCAGCCTGACGCGAGCGATATAGAAACCGCCCTCCAGGGACAGCAACTCCAGCTCACGTATTTCGCCTTTCCCGGCCAGCTCGGCCAGCATTTGCATATTCATGATTGACCCTCGCTCGGACTCATTGGCGACGAAAGAACAGCGTGACCTGACCCCACTCGACACCGAACTTGGACATGCTCGAGCGGTTGATCAAGGTGTCCTCGTCCATCAGGTACATCCAATCGTCAAAGCTGACTTCGTACACCGAGCCATCCACCGGCAGATTGAGCCGGTAGCGCCAACGCAGCGCATTACCCGCCACTTCGCCGATCGCCTCGCCCACCACATCCCCGGCTCGTCCGCGCCAGCGCCCTGGGCCGTCCGGCGTCAGTGTCCACACCCGTTGCTGGCGCGTGCCATCGCTGTACAAGAAACGCTCGTCCAGAATCAACGCGTTGCCCTCGCGCCGGCTGGCAATATCGACCTCAAAGCGCTTGGCCACTTCCCCCGAACGCTTCTGGAAGATGCCCCAGGCTTTCACGGGTTTACTGAAGAAGCGCTCCAGGTCCAGTTTCGGTTGCTGGTCGGCGTAGTGGTTGACCTCAACGTTGCTGCAACTGGCCAAGCTCAATACCAGCAACAGTGAAAACAGTAGACGTGTCATGGCCTGGCTCTTCGAAGGTACGGGGCGAAGTGCCGCCGCTCGAAGCATGATACTTGTACAAGAAAACTAATTTGTACAGGTTTGTGCGCGCTTTATTTTTCGAATCTCAAATCCCACCCATAAAAAAACCGGCCACCAAGGACCGGTTTTTTTATGCATCCCCCGCCAAAACCCTGCTGGCGTGGAATCTATGTCTGAGTGGAGCGGGTGAAGGGAATCGAACCCTCGTTATCAGCTTGGGAAGCTGGAGTAATGCCATTATACGACACCCGCTCAGAGCGGCTGACTTTGTACCAGATGTGCGCCGGGATTTGAAGTTTTTCTTCGAAAAATGTGCGAGTTGCAGGCACTTGCCCTGGCGACGAACGGAGCCGATGTAGGAGCGAGCTTGCTCGCGAAGAATTCAAGAGCGCCGCGTTCAACCAGGGCGCGCACGTCATCGTTGGCGATCTTCGCGAGCAAGAACTAGGCGTCCCCCTCGCTCCTGCACGGTATTTCAGATGGCAAAGGCATGCTGTGTCTGGCCCTGGTGATAACGCAATCGGCTGACCTGCCGTTCCGGTTTCAAAAAGCCCACCACCGCCTCACGGCTATCCCGGCACGCCGCCTTGTGCTCCATATCCAGGAAATGCCCCGTCGCCTGGATGGTGCTGAAGCTGCACTTCGCCACGTACTGCCCGAACTGCCTGGCATCTTCGGCGCTGGTGTACTCGTCCCATTCGCCGTTCAAAAACAGCACCGGCACGTCGATCTGCCGCGCGGCGTTGAGGTAGCACAGGCGGTCGTTGTGCAGTACCTGGCTGATGTGAAAATGCATCTGCCCGTATTCGTGCTCGGCCAGGTTGCTCACATGCTTGTAGTTGAATCGCTTGAACAGCGACGGCAGGTGTTTGCCGATGGTGCTGTTGATCAGGTGGCCGACGCGGTCGCGGTCGAGGTTGCCGAGGTAATCGACGCCACGTTCGAGGTAGTCACGCATCGGTGCGTTGATCACCGGCGAGAACGAGCTGATCACGGCCTTTTCCACACGGCGTGGCCGCTGGGCGAGGGCCACCAGGGTGGCGGCGCCGCCCCAGGAGAAGGACAGCACGTGCTCGGCGGCGAAGTGGTCGATAAGTTCCAGGAGAATCTGGCCTTCGACTTCCTTCGTCAGCATTTGCTCATGACGGTTATGGATTTTGGAGCGACCGGCGTAGGGCTGGTCGTACAAAACCACATTGAATTGCGGGTACAGGCTTTTCACGGTTTGGGCGAAGGAGGCCGTGGTGGCCATCGAGCCGTTGACCAGGATGATGGTCTTTTCAGCAGCATCCGCGCGATAGAACTCCGTGTAAACCCGATACTGACCCTGTATATCCAACACAGCGATTTCTGGCCTCATGTCGTAAGACTCCTGGCAAGCGGGTAGGGCGCGCAGATCACTCTGCACGAGCTTTATGACAGGTAGGCATACGCCTGGAAGATGAGGGCCCATGTCGGTCCGATGACGGCTGGCCGACGGGTGTTGTTATGGCGGGCTGTTTGCCTGGGAGGCCCGTAGATCAAGCGCGGGCGGGGCAAGGTGTTTCTTGGAGGTTATAGGCGACTCGTCAGTCATAATTTGGCTGACGGTTTGATTCAAGCAGTAGACCGGGGATGTCGCAAGTTGCAGAAATGGGTTTTTGCCATCACCGGCCGAACGGTCGTCAGACTTGTCGGATTTCTTCCTCGGACAGCGCCCGGTACTCGCCCGGCGCTAGGGCCGCATCCAATCCCAATGGGCCCATTCGCTCACGGTGCAGGCCGATCACTTTGTTGTTGAAGTGTCCGAACATGCGCTTTACCTGGTGATAGCGGCCTTCGATGATGCTCAATCGTGCCAGGCGTGGCCCCAACAGCTCCAGCTCGGCCGGTTGCGTCGTAAGGTCTTCAAACGCGAAGTACAGGCCCGCCGCAAAGGTTGCCGCGTATGCGGGGCCGATGTCCTGCTCGGTCTCCACCCGATAGACCTTGGGCAGCTTGGTCTGCGGTTGCGTCAGGCGCCGCGACCACTGGCCGTCGTTGGTGATCAGCATCAGGCCGGTGGTGTTGAAATCCAGGCGACCGGCGATATGCAGCTCGCCTTTGTCCGGCTCATCCAGCAGGTCCAGGACAGTCGGGTGTTGCGGGTCCGAGGTGGCGCTGACGCAGCCCTGAGGTTTGTGCAGCATGAAATAGCGCGCCGCTTTGCCTGCCTGCAACACGTCATCGTCAACACACACGCGGCTGAATTCGCGCACTTCATGATGAGGGTCACTGACTGCCACGCCATCCACCGTCACCCGCCGCTCGACCAGCAACACGCGCACTTGCTGGCGATTGAAACGCGGCAGGTTGCTGAGGAAACGGTCAACGCGCATTGCGAAGCTGCTCATCCACCTGAGCACAGCGCGGGCACAGGCAGGCCGTGTTGCGCAATGCATCGGGCAGCGCTTCAAGCACCGCCGGGTCGATGGTGACGCTGTAGCACCAGCACGGCTGGTCGGCGGTGCGTGGGTCGGCCAGGGTGCAATCGTTGCGGGCACCGCAGGCGGGGCAAAGGGTTGGCGTGGTCATGGTCGGTGGGGGCAGGGCCTCGGAAGTCCCTGCACGATACAGCTCCGGTCAGTCCCGTTCCAGCACCACGACCCGCTGGCCTGCGCCAATCCCGCTGCCCGGTCGCACCGGGATTTCCCGCACCACCCCGGCAAACGGCGCCAGCACCGGGATCTCCATTTTCATCGACTCCAGAATCACCAGCACATCACCGGCCGCAACCCGCGCGCCCACGCTTACCTGTACCTGCCAGAGATTGCCGGCGATATGGCTGTCGATGCTGTATTCATTGGCCGTAAGCGGCGTGTCTTGCCCCGCTGGCGCCGCGAGTTCTTCGCTGTCGAAATGTGCCTGGCCGCTGACGATCCAGCGCTCACGCTCGGCGTTGAACGCCTGTTGCTGTTGTTCACGAAAAGCACTGATCCCCGAGGCTTCCCGCGCAAGAAATGCTTGGTAATCCGTCAGGTTCAGGGTGCTCTCCTCGATATCCAGCTCGAAGCGTCCCAGGGGAAAATCCCGACGAATCCGCACCAGTTCATCCGCGCTCACGGGATAGAACCGAATCTGATCGAAGAAGCGCAGCAGCCAGGGTTTTCCATCAAACGCCGCGACTTCGCGATAGCGGTTCCACATCTGCAAGGTGCGCCCGACAAACTGATAACCGCCGGGCCCTTCCATGCCGTACACGCACAAATACGCGCCGCCGATGCCCACCGAATTCTCCGCGGTCCAGGTGCGGGCCGGGTTGTATTTGGTGGTCACCAGACGATGACGCGGGTCCAGCGGCGTGGCCACCGGCGCGCCGAGGTAGACGTCGCCCAGGCCCATCACCAGGTAGCTGGCGTCGAACACCGTGTGGCGCACTTCATCGAGGTTGGCCAGGTCGTTGATGCGACGGATGAACTCCAGGTTGCTCGGGCACCACGGGGCGTCCTTGCGCACAGTGGTCATGTATTTTTCGATGGCCAGCTGGCACGCCGGGTCGTCCCAGGACAGCGGCAGGTGCACGATGCGCGAAGGCACTTGCAGGTTTTGGCGGGTGCACACGGCGGTCCACTCGTGGGTGATCAGTGCCAGCAGGTCGGCCAGGGGCAGTTGCTCGGGTTGATAGTGGATCTGCAGCGAGCGGATGCCGGGCGTCAGGTCGATCACGCCCTTCAATGCTCGGGTTTCGAGGGCCTGCATCAGGGCATGGGCGCGAAAGCGCAGCACCAGGTCCAGCTCCGGCGCGCCGATTTCCAGCAGCAGGTGGGTGTCGCCAGCGAGGCGCGCGACCAGGCGGGTGTCGGCTTGGCCGATGTCCAGGATGATGGGGGATGCCAATTGCTCGATGCTGGCGGCGGACCGAGTTGAGCCCATCGCGAGCAAGCTCTGCTCCCACAGGGTTTCGGCATCCCTTTGATCCCAGTTCAGGGCAAGGTCGCGGGCGGTCTTGAGGTCCACGGGATCAAAGCGAATCTTGTCACCGGCCTTGAGCTGGCCGAGCTGCCAAAGATCCGCCTCGATCACCGTGACCGGGCACACAAAACCGCCCAGGCTTGGCCCATCCGGCCCCAGGATCACCGGCATGTCCCCGGTGAAATCCACCGCGCCGATGGCATAGGGGTTGTCATGGATATTCGACGGATGCAGCCCTGCTTCACCGCCATCCGTGCGTGCCCAAAGAGGCTTCGGCCCGATCAGCCGGACACCGGTGCGGCTGGAGTTGAAATGCACTTCCCACTGCGTGGCGAAGAAGGTGTCGATGTACGCTGGCAGGAAGTATTCCGGCGCGCCGTGAGGGCCATAAATCACCCGCAGTGTGCGGACCTCCGGCAGCGGTTCGGCGACTAATTGTTGCCCGGCGTTCAGGTCTTCCAACGGCAACAGATGCAACACATCGCCCGCCCGCAAGGCGCGACCCCCATGCCCGCCAAACTGGCCGAGGGTGAAGGTGCTTTTGCTGCCCAGGTAGTCCGGCACTTGCAGCCCGCCACGCAGGCACAGGTAGCTGCGTGCCCCGGCGCCGGCGAGGGTGCCCAGGCTCAGGATCGACCCGGCCTCAATCAGCAACGCGGTGTTCATTGGCACGGCTCGATCATTCAACCGCAACGGGATTTCAGCACCGGTCACTGCGACCACCGCCGCGCAATTGAAGCGCAGCAGCGGCCCGCTCATGGTGATTTCCAGCGCCGCAGCCCCCTCGTCGTTGCCCAGCAGGCGATTGCCCAGGCGCAGCGCGCGGCTGTCCATCGGCCCTGACGGCGGCACACCCACGGCCCAGTAGCCGAGGCGGCCGGGATAGTCCTGCACACTGGTTTGCGTGCCCGCGCTGACGACTTCAAACGTGTCGGCCACGTAGACCAGGTCTTCCAGGCATCGCGTCCACGGCCGGCCATTGGCGAAGGGCGGGGCCAGCAGGATTTGGCGCAGGTAATCGCGGTTGGTTTCCACGCCGTACAACTGGCTGTCGCTCAACGCCTGATGCAGAGCCAGGCGCGCCTGTTCGCGGGTGGGCGCCCACGTGATGAGCTTGGCGATCATCGGATCGAAGTACGGCGGGATCTCGCAGCCGGCTTCCACCCAGGTGTCGATCCGCAGACCCTCGGTCTGCGGGAAATCCACACGGGTGAGCAAGCCGGGGCTCGGCTGGAAATCCCGGCCCGGGTCTTCGGCATACAGGCGCGCCTGGATCGCGTGGCCCTGGGGGGTTAACTCGAGTGTGTTCAGCGGCGGCATTTCCCCGGCCGCCAGTTGCACCATCCAGCGCACCAGGTCCACGCCCCACACCTGCTCGGTGACGCCGTGTTCCACCTGCAAGCGCGTGTTCACCTCGAGGAAGTAGAAGCGCCCGTCCGCACTGTCATAGATAAATTCCACGGTGCCGGCGCTGCGGTAATTCACGGCCTTGGCCAGGGTGATGGCGGCCGCGCACAGCGCCTCGGCCATGCCGTCGGGCAGGTTCGGCGCCGGGGTTTCTTCGAGGACTTTCTGGTTGCGCCGTTGCACCGAGCAGTCGCGTACGCCGAGGGCGATCACTTCACCGGCACCGTCGCCGAACACCTGCACTTCCAGGTGGCGTGCGTGCTCGATGTACTTCTCGATAAACACGCCGGCATCGCTGAAATTGTTCTGCCCCAGGCGTTTGACCGCCTCGAAGGATTCACTCAATTCCTCTGCGCTGCGGCACACGCGCATGCCGATACCGCCGCCCCCAGCAGTGCTTTTGAGCATCACCGGATAGCCCACGGCGTCGGCGGCCAGCAACGCAGAGGCGAGGCTGTCGAGCAGTTCGGTGCCTTCCAGCAGTGGGATCTTGTGCTGCTTGGCCAAGGCGCGGGCGGTGTGCTTGAGGCCGAAGACCCGAAGTTGTTGCGGTGTCGGCCCGACAAAGGCGATGCCGGCGTTTTCACAGGCTTCGGCAAACGCTGCGTTCTCCGACAGGAAGCCGTAGCCGGGATGGATCGCCTTGGCCCCACAGGCCTTGGCGGTGGCGAGGATTTTTTCCACCGCCAGATACGTACTGGCCGCCGCGCCTTCACCGAGGCTGTAGGCCTCGTCGGCTTGCTGGATATGCAGGCTCGCCGCATCGGCCTCGGCGTACACGGCGATGCCCTTGACCTGTAGCTCGCGCAAGGTGCGCAGGATGCGGCAGGCGATGGCGCCACGGTTGGCGATCAACAGTTTTTCGAACATGGCAAAACCCTGCGGGCCGTCCCGCAAAGTGGGGGAGCACTGCGGTCGTCCGCAGTGCGTGTGGTTAGTGTGGGAGGGGGCATTACTGGACCACCGCTATCGGGGGCAAGCCCAATGCCTGTAGGAACTAGGCGTCCCCCTCGCTCTTACAGTGAATTAGGGCAAGTTCCCTCCCACATTGGATCTCTAGCGCTTTTGCAGGCACTGCCCGGCTCGGGATTGGCACAGGGCAAATAACCAATGGCGCAGGCGCTTGAGTTTCAGTTCCATACCAGCAGCTCCGCAGGGGTGGGGTTGTAGGCGTTGCACGGGTTGTTCAACTGCGGGCAGTTGGAGATCAGCACGATCACATCCATCTCGGCGCGCAGGTCGACGTACTTGCCGGGGGCGGAAATACCGTCTTCGAAGGTCAGCCCGCCGTCGGCCGTCACGGGCACATTCATGAAGAAATTGATGTTCGGCCCGATGTCGCCTTTGCCCAGGCGGCCGTCGTGGGCACAGGCGCGCAGGTAGTTGTCGCGGCAGCTGTGCATGTAGCGTTTTTCCAGGGCGTAGCGCACGGTGTTGCTCTCTTGGGCGCAGGCGCCGCCGAGGGTGTCGTGGCGCCCGCAGGTGTCATCAACGATGGTCAGCATCGGCTGGCCGAGGTTGGAATACAGCACGCTGCCGGTGCCCAGGTACACGCTGTTTTGCCGGCGCAACGTGCGCTGCACGTCGTAGCGTTCACGCGGGTTTTTCACGCTGTAGAACAACGTGTCGACGGCCTGGTTGCCCTCCAGGTCGAGGATGCGTAGGGTCTGCCCGACCTTGACCTCCATCAGCCACGGCTCGCCGGCGGGGATGGTTGCGCGGTACACGGCCGCGTCCGGTTGTTTCAGTGCGATAGACATGGCAGCTCCTCAGGCGAACAGGCGATCGGTGTTGATAAAGCCGCGCTCGTTTTCCGGGCGCGAGGTACGGCAGTGTTCGGCGACGCTTTTGTCGGCGTTCATCCAGCTCAGCTTCAGCGGTTGCGGCGCGTAGTGCGGGTTCGGGTCCATCGGATGTTGCAGGGCGGTGAGCACCACCAAGGTGTCCATCGGCGCGTAGAGTTCGATGTAATCGCCGGCCTTGGAATTACCCGGCACAAAGTGCAGGCCACCGTCGCTGTCCACCGTGACTTTGCTGAACAGGTTGAGGGTCATCAGCAGGTCGGACAGGCCCAGCCCCCACTTGCCCAACTCCACCAGCAGGTTGTCGGTGCCGTTGCGGAAGAAGCCGTTGCGCAGTTCCTGATAGCGACCCTGGCCGTACTTCTCGGCGACTTCGGCGGCGCACAGCACACCGCCGATGCTGTCGCTCCAGCCGCAGGTGTCGGCGGTGATCGCGGCCAGTACGCGGCCCATGTCCGAGTACAGGCAATGGCCCGCGGTGAGCTTGGCTGTGTGTTGGCATTTGAGGCTGTCGGGCAGGTTCAGGCGCTCGGTTTTTTCGTTGGCGTTGAGCAGGGTCAGGCTGACGTTGGCGCCGCCGCGAAGGTCGGTCAGGCGCAGCAGTTGGCCGCGCTTGAGCACGAACGAACGGTGGCCGCCGCCGGGCAGCATTTCTTCGGCGAAGGGTGGGAACAGTTGGGTGGAATCGGTCATTTGGACGTGGCTCCAAGTTCGGCGGCGAGCGCCTTGCGGCGCTCGCTGTTCAAAGGGATGTCGTAGGTAATGCGGGCGCCATAGGCGCCGGGGGCGTGGGGGTCGACGCGGACTTTGTCGAACACCAGCAGGCGCGTGCCGAGGCTGAAGCCTTCGCTCAGGTCGTGGGTGACCATGAACACCGTGAGCCGGGTTTCGCGCCACAGTTCCAGCAGCAGCTGGTGCATGTCCTTGCGAATGCCCGGGTCGAGGGCGCCGAAGGGTTCGTCCAGCAGCAACACGCGGGGTTTCATGATCAGAGCCTGGGCGATGGCCAGGCGTTGTTGCATGCCGCCGGAGAGCTGCGCGGGGTACTTGTCCAGGGCGTGGCCGAGGCCGACTTTGTGCAGCAGCGCGGCAGCCTGTTCGCGGGCGTCCTTCCTGGCTTTACCGAACAGCCGGCCCAGCACGCGTGAACGTGGCAGTTCCAGGCCGAGGGCGACGTTGTCGAGCACAGTCAAATGTGGGAACACCGAGTAGCGCTGGAACACCACGCCACGGCTGGCATCCGGCTCGGCGGCGAGGGCCTGGCCGTCCAGCAGGATCTGGCCTTTGCTCGCGGTTTCCTGGCCCAGCAACAGGCGCAGGAAGGTCGACTTGCCACAGCCGGACGTACCGACCAGCGTGCAGAATTCACCCTCGGCGACGTGCAGGTTGAGGCCTTCGAGCACCACTTGGTCGCCATAGCGCTGCCACACATTATTGACGCTGATAAAGCTCATGCCCGCGCTCCTTCGTACCAGGGGAACGCATGCCGGGTCAGGGCCTTGAGGCCCCAGTCCATCAGCCAGGCCAGCAGCGTGATCCACACCACGTAAGGCAAGATCACGTCCATCGCCAGGTAGCGTCGTACCAGGAAGATCCGGTAGCCCAAACCGTCGGTGGAGGCGATGGCTTCGGCGGCGATCAAAAACAACCACGCCGAGCCGAGCATCAGCCGCAACGAGATCAACAGGCGCGGCAGCAATTGCGGCAATACCACACGCAGCATCAGGGTCCAGGTGGAGGCACCGAGGGTCTGCGCCTTCACCAGCAGCTCGACCGGAATTTCCCGCGCGCGCTGTTCCAGGTCACGGGCCAGGCAGGGGGTGACGCCGATGACGATCAGCATCACTTTGGACAATTCCCCCAGCCCGAACACGATGAACAGAATCGGCAGGATCGCCAGCGGCGGCACCATCGACAGCACCGTCAGCAACGGTGACAACGGTGCGCCAAACAGCGGCAGCGTGCCGGCGGCGATCCCCAGGCACAGGCCGGCGAGGGCGCTGATACCCAGGCCGATGGCGAGGCGGCGCAGGCTGGAGGCGCTGTCCTGCCACAGTACGTATTCGCCGGTGCGGGTGTCGGCGTTGAAGGCCAAGCGTTTTACCGCGTCAATCATTTGCCCGGCGCCGGGCAGCAGCTTGTCGTTAGGGTTGTCTGCCAGGCGCTCGGCCGAGCCCACGAAGTAGGCAAACAGCAGCAGGGCGAACGGCAGCAGCACCAGCAACAGGCGGCTGGAGCGGTCCGGGTAACGGTTGATCAGGCGCATGGCCGGGTCCTCTTACAGCTTGCCGTCGGCGGCCATCTGCACGTAGCTGGGGTCGAAGTGCAGCTTGAGGTTGGCTTTGTCGCCGCTGGTCACGCCGTTGGCGAAGCTCATGCCCACGGCGCTGGTGTCCTTGGCGCCTTCACCCAGCAAACCGTGTTTAAACGAGAACTCGGCGACTTTGCCCATGGTGGCGGGCAACTGTGCGCTGGTGGCGAAGGCCAGGGCTTCCTTGGGCGTGGCGAACAACTTGGTGGTGTCCAGTTGCGACTGGAAGCCCGCAAGGTCAGTGCCGGAAGCCTTGGCCATATGTTCCAGGGCTTCGGTGCTGGCGGGGCCCTTGGCGTTCATCAGCGCGACCACTTCGAACCAGGCGCCGGTGAGGGCTTTACCCAGCTTGGGATTGTCTTTGAGGACCTGGGTGTTGACCACCATCATGTCCATGATTTCGCCGGGCACTTTGCTGGAGTCGAACACTTGGCTCACGCCAGGCTTGGCCTTGATCTCCGAGAGCATCGGGTTCCAGGTGGTGACGGCCTGGACCTGGTCGGTGTTGAAGGCCGCTGCGATGTCGGCATCCGACGTGTTGACCACCTTCAAATCTTTTTCGCTGAGGTCCGCCGATTCGAGCGCGCGGGCCAGCAGGTAGTGGGACACCGAGAGTTCCACCAGGTTGACGTTCATGCCCTTGAGGTCGGCCACTGTCTTGCCGGTGCCCTTGATCACCACGCCGTCGTTGCCGTTGGAGAAGTCGCTGACCACCAGCGCGGTGCTGTCCACGCCACCGGCGGCGGGGATGGTCAGGGCGTCCATGTTGGTCATGGTGCAGCCGTCGAACTGGCCGGCGGTGTACTGGTTGATGGATTCGACGTAGTCATTGAGCTGCACCATGTCGATGGTGATGCCGTACTTCTTGGCCCACTTGTCGAGGATGCCTTGGCTGCCGGCATACTCCCACGGCATCCAGCCGGCGTAGATCGTCCAGCACACGCTGAAGTGGTTTTTGGAGGCGGCTTGGGCCTGGAAGCTCAGCACGGCGGCAAAGACGGCGGCGAGCAGGGCGGGTAAACGGATTGAGGGCATGGTGCTTCTCCAGTTGATCAAGGGCGAGCAGGAGCAACGCGGCACCGTGAACGGTGGCTTGTCTCCCGGGCTTTTATCCCGCCGTGTAACCTCAACTGGAGGTCGCCAACTCTCGGACCAGCCACTCGCTTTTGGCGAGCCGGAACCCTAGTCGGCCATTGCAAATTGTGGTGCCGCGAACCTGTATCAATCCTGCACGCAAGAGATAAAGCGAGAGTCGTGCCAAGTGGCTTCGACGCCCGGCGGTTCAGCCGGGCGGGTGGGAAAGGAGGGCATAGAAGAGGGCGTTGTGCGCCACGCGGGTGCGTCGGCGCACTGCGATGAGGCGCTTACAGCTGGAACTTACTGACCAGCATATTGAACGAGGTGGCCAGTCGCGACAGGTCCTGGCTGGAGGCGTTGGTTTGGTGCGCACCGGCGGCGGTCTGGGTGGACAGATCCTGGATGTTGAGCAGGTTGCGATCCACTTCGCGGGCCACCTGGGCCTGTTCCTCGGACGCCGAGGCGATTACCAGGTTGCGCTCGTTGATGCTGGACACGCTGGCGGTGATGCGCTCCAGCGCCTGGCCGGCGTTTTGCGCCAGGGTCTGGGTGTTGTTGGCCCAGGTCAGGCTCTTGTTCATGGCGGCCACGGCACCATCGGCGCCTGCCTGCACTTCACCGATCATTTTCTCGATGTCGACCGTGGAGATCTGGGTGCGGTGGGCCAGCGCTCGCACCTCATCGGCCACCACCGCAAAACCACGGCCTTGTTCACCGGCACGGGCGGCTTCGATGGCGGCATTGAGGGCCAGCAGGTTGGTCTGGTCGGCAATGCCGCGGATCACATCAATCACCTTGCCGATTTCGCGCACCTGGTCGGCGAGGTCGGCGACCGATTGGGTCGAATCGTTGATCTCGACCACCATCGATGACATGCCCGACACGGCCTGCTCCACCTGCTGGCGGCCGTCCTCGGCTTCGGCGCTGGCCTGGCGCGACGCCTCGGAGGTCGACACGGCGTTGCTCGCCACTTCGTCGACCGCTGCGGTCATCTGGTTGACGGCGGTGGCGGCTTGTTGGATTTCGTCGTTCTGGCGGGTCAGGCCACGGGTGCTTTCATCGGTGACGGCACTCAGCTCTTCGGCTGCCGACGCGAGCTGGTCGGAAGCGTTGGCGATTTCCATCAGCGTGCTTTTCAGGCCGCCTTGCATATCGGATAAGGCCATCAGCAGTTGCCCGGCTTCGTCGGTGCGGTCGGTCGTGATGGCTTGGGTCAGGTCGCCCTTGGCGATGCGCTGTGCGTTTTCAACCGCTTGTGCGATAGGACGGGTGATCAGGCGCGTGATCAGCACACCGACGATGATCGCAATGATGAAGGCCAGGACAATGCCGCTGATCATCCAGGTCAATGCGCTGCTGCGAAGGTCCTCGGCGGCGACGGCGCCTTCCTTGATCTGGCGGTTATTGGACTCGATCATCACACGGATCAACTCGCGCGCCTGGCGAAACAGTTCATTGTTGGTGCTGTTGAGCTGGGCGCGGGCCTGCTCGACCTGGCCACTGTCGAGCATCGACATGATACGTTCGGAGCTGCTGGTGTAAGTTGGCCAGATCTGGTCGAGCTTGTCGCCTGCTGCCCGTTCGTCGTCTTCCAGGGGCGTGGCACGGTAGGTGGCGTAGGCGCTCTGGCTGCGTTTGAGTTCGTTGGCGATGTCCTGGCGCACACGGTCGCGGTCTTGTTGGGCGACGTCGCCTTTGCTCGCATCCATCAAACGGTACAAACCACGGTTGTGGGCCACCAGGCCATTGAGGGTAGCGGTCGTGTTGCTGACGGACGCCAGGTTATTGGAGAACGTCTGTTCCAATGCATTGGCGAGGCGGACCACGCTTTTGATACCCAGCAGGCCGACCCCGAGCGTGACCAGCGCACACACTAGAAATGAAAGCAGCAGTTTGGTTGAAATTTTCATGGATCGGATCCGGCGAAAGTGGCGAAGGGCGCACGTTAGAGCCTCCCTGGCTTATGCGATGTCATAGTGACATCATCGCAATCTGGAAAGTTTCGGGCCAGAAAAATTTACTGAATCGATAAACCTGGGGGATAGATTTGCGCTATGCGGCAGTGCATTTAATGGTGTATGGCCGCAGTTGGCATTGATGTATCAAGTTGTTACCAAAACGCACCAGATTCGGTTTTTGATGTCAGATGTTTCGTCATTCAGTGAAAGCTGAATGCCGCTCCCCAGCGTCGCTGGAGGTGCTCTTTCGCGGTCCAGGAGGCCGCCATGTATCGACGACTGCTGCTCAGCGCTTTACTCGGTCTGACCCTTTCCGCTTGTGTGCCCTACTACGATGGAGGCCAGAGCTATTACCGTTCCGAGGTCTACACCTCACCGGCGCCGGCTTATTACTACGGCGGCGGCACGGCGTATCAATATCGCCGTGATTACTACCCGTCGCCGCGTTACTACGCTCCGGCTCCGCGTTACTACTCGGCGCCGCGTTATTACCAGCCGGCGCCTCGCTATTACCCGTCAGGGCCAAGGGCCGGTTATCGGCCTTACCCGAACCAGGGCTGGGGGGATCGTTGGAACAATGGCGGGCATGGACGCGGTGGTGATCATGACCGTGGAGGTGGCCGCGGCGGTCACCGTTGATCGGCCTGTATGACAAGCGGCGCATGAAGCGCCGCTTTTTTATGGGCGCAAAACGTCAGTAATCGGACAAGTCCGCGAGCGGGTGCCGGCCTTCCCACGCCTTGGTGAAGTGCGCCTGCACCACGGCGTCGGGGACCGTATTGATGTCCGGCCAATGCCAGTGGGGCGTCTGGTCCTTGTCGATCAACCGCGCGCGCACCCCTTCGCTGAACTCCGGATGGCGGCAGCAGTTCAGGCTCAGGGTGTATTCCATCTGGAACACCTCGGCCAGGGACAGATGACGGGCCCGCTGGATCTGTTCCCACACCAGGTGCGCGGTCAGCGGGCAGCCTTCGCTCAGTGTCTTGCCGGCGCGGTTGAACAGCGGGTCGGCGTGGTCGCGCAGCGGGCTCAAGGCGCGCCAGGCGCTGCGCACATCACCGACGTCCAGCCATTCGTCGATTTGTGCCCGACGTGGCAGCCATTGCGCCTCGGGTTGCTGGGCCACGGCTTCCTGGGCCAGGGCCTTGAGCAGGCTGTTGAGCTGTATCGCGGTCTGTTCCTGCCAGTTCAGTTGCAGCAAACCCTCGAGTAACTCGTCTTGTTGATCGTCACGCAGGAAACGGTCGGCCAGGCCCAGGTCCAGGGCGTCACGGCCGTTGATATGGGCGCCGGTGAGGCCAAGGAATAACCCCAGCTTGCCGGGCAGGCGCGACAGAAACCAGCTGGCGCCCACGTCCGGGTACAGGCCGATGCTGATCTCGGGCATGGCCAGGCGGCTGCTCGGCGTGACAATCCGTATGGCCGCGCTTTGCAGCAGGCCCATGCCACCGCCCAGCACGTAACCGTGGCCCCAACAGATCAGCGGTTTAGGGTAAGTGTGCAAACGGTAGTCGAGGCGATATTCCGCGGCAAAAAACTGTGCGGCCAGGGCTGGCACTTCCCCCGGCTGCTCGCGGCAGGCCTGGGCCAGGCTGCGCACCTCGCCGCCGGCGCAAAAGGCCTTGGGCCCGTTGCCACGCAGCAGCACACAGGCGATGTTCGGGTCTTTGGCCCAAGTGTCCAGGCGATCAGTCAGGGCCAGGATCATCGGCAAGGAGAGGGCATTGAGGGACTTTTCAGCGTCCAGGCTGGCGATGCCAATGCGGGCGCCGCCACTGCCGGTCAGTTCTTCGAAGTGCAGATTCATCGTGACCTCAATCGAGAAGGTGAAGGATCAGTATGATCGCTTCGTGGGAAAGTGCCGGTGGTGTGTCAGATCAATTGACAAGCAGGGCCGGCTTTCCTAGGGTTCGCCTCATTCTTTTCTACAAGACATTTCAACTATGACCGAAGGCGACCGTATCAAACTCGAACCCAGCTGGAAACACGCCCTGCGTGATGAGTTCGATAAGCCCTACATGGGTCAGTTGCGCGAGTTCCTGCGCCAGGAACATGCCGCCGGCAAAGAGATCTACCCGCCCGGTCCGCTGATCTTCAATGCGCTTAACTCAACGCCGCTGGACAAGGTCAAGGTGGTGATCCTCGGCCAGGACCCGTACCACGGCCCCGGCCAGGCCCACGGCTTGTGCTTCTCGGTGCAACCGGGCGTGCCGGCGCCGCCGTCCCTGGTCAATATCTACAAAGAGCTCAAGCGCGACCTGAACATCGACATCCCCAATCACGGCTGCCTGCAGAGCTGGGCCGACCAGGGCGTGTTGCTGCTCAACACCACCATGACCGTGGAACGCGCCAACGCCAATGCGCATGCGGGCAAGGGCTGGCAATTCTTTACCGATCGGATTATCGAAGTGGTCAGCGAACACCAGCCGCACCTGGTGTTCCTGTTGTGGGGCGCCCATGCCCAGGGCAAGCAGAAGCTGATCGATGCCACCAAGCATTTGGTGCTGACGTCGGTGCATCCGTCGCCGTTGTCGGCATATCGCGGATTCCTGGGCTGCGGACATTTCAGCCGCACCAACAAGTTTCTTCAGCAAAACGGCGAAACCCCCATTGATTGGGCGCTACCACCGGTCTGACTGGAACGACCTACCTGTTATTTCCGACAGTATCGGGTAGGTCGTTTTGCGCATTTAATAATCTCCTTGGCCTTGTCGATCTGGCGAACACCAGAACGGTAGTCAATGGTCGATCATCGATTGATTGCTCAAGGAGATTAAACATGTCCGAGTCGAATCTTCCCTCTGACGCCCAGCCCGTTGACCCGCGGCAGCCGGCTGGGGATAAGCGCCCCCCGCGCAAACATTCCGAGTCAATCATGAGCCTGGACAATCCCATCCCGAGCCAGGCACTGCCGTTGCTGTGGGATGAGGCGGCCTACACCCTGCCGGTGAGCCTGCAGGATCAGGTTTTGCTGGTGACGATCGAGAGAGTCTGGCCGGTCCATCATTCCAACTTCGCAGTTCCCACCTTGGTGGAGTACCTCTTGCAGGGGGAGGTCGAACATACGTACACGATCCAGGGGCCGTACGACCCCGACGTGGTGTTTCCATTGACTCAGGCATTACCCGCTCACCTCCTGTCTATCGGGGGCATTCGGCGTTTGAATTATCGAGTGAGCTCGCCGTTTGTGCCGCTGACCGAATCCTTCCCGACGTTTATCAATATCGACAAGACCGCGCCCAATTTTGATAACCCCGGCCTGCCGCTGGAGTTTGAGGACGAGGTACTGGTTGAAGTGACGGATGACTATCTGGTCCGCAATGGCGGGGTGCCTGCAATCGTACCGCGGTGGCTGGATATTCGGACTGAAGATGTCGTCAGGTATTACTGGGGCGAATTTCCCGACGTCAACCTGGCGGGTGTCGTTGTTATCGAGCGGTCGCATGTTGAAGGTGCGCCTGTCGAGTTCACCTTTCCCGAGGCATTTGTGCGTACCAGCGGCACGGGGCAACGTTTTGCTTCCTACACCCTGACTGATCGAGCCGGTAGGGTGGGGCCGTTTTCCGAGCCGGTGACGCTGAACGTGTCACTGGCAACGCTGCCCGACCTGCCGCGGCCGTTGGTGCCCTTGGCCGAGGCGGATGGCTTGATCAACCTGGAGGACGTGCGCCAAGGTGTCACAGTGTCGATTCCACAGATCACCGACGCCGCCCCTGGGGACCGCGTTTTTCCGTTCTGGAACACCCATGCCCTTGGACCGATTACCATCGGCGCGGTACAGCAGTGGCCCATTCCAGTGCCGGTGCCCTGGCCGATTCTGGCTGACGGTGGCTTCGACAGTACCTACCCGGTACGGGTGCGCTATCTGTACCTGCGGGGTACGGCATCGAAGAACTCCCCCGACAGCTTCTACCTGGTCGACCTTTCGGTTGCAGGCGTTTCGCCCATTGGCCCTGACCCGATCAATCCCGGGTTGGAGAGGGTCACCGTAAAAGGCCGCTCTGGGGATAATGTTGTTACGGCTGCCGATGAGCCGGGGCCAGTCCCCGTGGAGGTTCCCCTGTTTTTTAACCCAGTCGTGGGTGAGAGGCTGGAGTTGTATTGGGGCAATGATGGCACTTATGCCGGCGAGTATGTGGTGCAGCCAGGCGATGTTGCGGGGCAGTTGGTCACGATCCAGGTGCCCTGGACAGTGGTGTCGACCGGCTCCAATCCAGCGCTTGAGGTCTACTACTGGACTGACAATGGCATCAATCGCCAACGCAGTCCGTTCACGCCGGTACGGGTGGAGTTCGATACGTTGATTGGCTTGCTGCGGCCTCGGTTGCTCAATGACAGTACCCGCGACTTTGTTGCCTGCGGCACCATTCCGGAGCCTTGGGAGGGGGTGTTCCTGGGAATAGACTGGAACTCGCAGCATTTCGAGGTCGGCGACACTGTTCGGCTGTATTGGAAAAGCTACCCGAGCAAAAATGGCAATGGGGAACATTTTGATGGCACGGATGTGTGGTTCGATCACACACTGACGAGTGATGATCGTGACATCGGTGTGGCGCAAATCCAGATCCTGCCCTTCAATCCATTGATTACCCTTCCAGGTCTCGTTGCCGAATGGGGGTCTGCAGTTGTTTCTTACCGTCTGTACAAGGCCACGGGGCCTACAGGGATATCGTTGAGGAAGCTGATTTACATCGACCTGAAACGGCCGGGTGGGGGCACCTGCCTGGGACCGTCGAGTAAAATGTGACCTGTGCAAGCAATGACAAAGAAGAGGGCGCAAGCCCTCTTTTTTTCCTTGATTTTCGACCAATGGCGCAGCGTTATTGGTCATGAGGGACTTTCGAGTTGCGGGGCTTATGTCGGGTTAGATTTTATGTCACTAGCAGATTATGTTTGCGCATGAGTGAGTTATTAAAAACAGCCAATCGCAGGTTGTTATCGTCAAGCACATTTTTTCATATTGTGCATCTGTCAGATTTGACAGGCTGTGCCTCGAAGTTGAAAGGCGTTTAATTAATCTGTCCTTGGTTCAATTGCATTGGGCGAGCACAGTCCTTAACCTTTCGAGTACATACCGATGGCAAACTCAAATAACCAAACCCCACCCATTCAGCCGACGGATGTTCTATTGAAACGACATCCGCGAGGTTATTCGCCGGGTGGGGCGTATGCGGTCGACGACTTGCGCGTCGTCAATACGCTCCCTGATGTCCCCGGTGGGCAGCCTAACTTGATGCGGCTGGCCACGCTTTATCAACAGGGTATCCAGTGTGAAATTGATAGCTGGACCGATACCTTTCCGGTTCCGGGTTCCAACCCGGATAATTTGCAGATCTACATTAATGGAACGCCGTATGGTGCGCGTATTCCCTTTACGAAACCGTTGTCCGCGCACACTTGGCCTTATACATTTTCGATTCCGGAACAGGACATTGGCGAGCACGGCGAGAAAAGGCTGAGTTATGAGGTGTTTGTGGGTGTGGGCGCCGATGAGCGTTCGGGCAATACGCGGGTGACGATCGACCGCCTCGATCCCAACGCCCGGATCATCCCCGAAGCTATTGGCCTGCCAGGCTGGGTGGTGGACGGTTTAATCACACTGGAGGGGTTGGCGGAGCACGGCAATCAACTTGAGTTGACCGTTCCCGGCCGCCTTGACCCCCAAGAGGGTGATATGGGGATGGTGTTCTGGGGGTTCCCTAACCCGACTCCCATTTTCAATACGGCTTTAACCCGAACCACCGCACCGTTTATTCTTACGTTGACCACCGCTCAGATTGTGGCGCAAGGCGCCGGCATGAAATATCTCGCCTACCGATATACCGACCGTGCTGGCAACAACACTTCTTGGCCACCGGAACTGACGCCGGTGACGGTAGTGACGGACCCCTTCCCAGCCAACCTGCAACCCCCTCACATTCCAGAAGCGCCTCTTGACCTCACCGATGTGCAACTGGGGAGGGCGGAAGTCTTTATCGATGGCTATGACAATGCCCAAGTGGGTGATGATATCCAGATTGACTTCAACGGCCTGGTGATCACCTATACCTTGCCGTCAGTGTCCTGGCCGCAGAGGGTTCCCATCCCGTGGGATATCCTCAGGGACGCGGGTGGGCTGGACGCTCCCTATCAGGCAGACGTCCGTTACCGGGTGGTTCGTGCAGGGAGCGCTTCGCCCTATTCAACCACCGTCACGGTGGATGTGGACCTGACCTCGGCGGGTGGGATTCCTGAGGACCCGGGCCCTGTCAATCCTAACCTGGACCTGATCGAGATAGAGTCTTCGGAAGGCCTGATCAACGAGATCGGGCCAGGGGACACGGACGATGCTACCGCACGCTTTGCTGTCTACCCCGGAGCGCGCGCAGGGCACAGGATTCAGATCTTCTGGAAAGGCATACCGGCCCTCACGCCGCCCTACATCGTGACATCGGCGGACGAGAGCGCAGCTGAGTTCGTAATTACCATCCAGGCAAACGTGATTGCCATGGGCGGTAACGGCGAAAACCTACCGGTGTGGTACGAGCTCAATAACGGGGTCAATGACAACACTATCTCCTCGTTGGAGACGCCGGTTGATGTGTTTGCCAACCAACTCACCGATCTTGAGCCCATCGTCTTTCCTGATGCGCTACCTGCAGGCGGAGGATTATTCGTCCTCACCTGCGACCAGGGTGTTACCAATGGCATCCGCACGAAGATCCTCGATCCTGAGAACCTGCGTACCGGTGATAAGGTCACTCTGGTGTGGGTGGTCTACGGTCCTGATGATCTTAATTCCACGATCATCACGGTCGATCATGCCTTTGATCCAGTCACGGTCACGGGGGATCACAATGTGCCGGGGCACCCAGGCGAGCTTCGTACCGTGCCTTTCCAGGCGTTTATCCAACCCGTTACGCTAGGCCGTATCGAAGCCTACTATCGAGTTCTCAAGGCTGATGGCGTAACACAGGGAGAGTCCGACCCCACAGTGGTGTATTTAACTCGTCGTAGAGGCGATGGGACTATCTGCGAATAATCCATTATTCGCTGTTTGAAATGCACGGACCGGTGAGGGTTGCCTCAACGGTTCGTGTGGTTTTATCACCCCTCCCTAGTTTCCTTTCTATCAAGTCCCCTTTACTGGTGCGTGATTAGGATAAGTCCTACGCGCTCTTGGAATCGGCTGACATGCATCGCCCTCTTCGTTCCGTACTCTTTGCGCCTCTGAAAGCCTGAGTCGATGGTCCTGTAATCGATTGGCTTATTCAGTCATCCGAATAGAGGTACTACCCTTGAGTAACGAAACATCTTTTCCTTTATCACGACTCGCCACTGCAATTAAGGTAATGGCGGTCATGCCGTTTTCCCTGGTCGCCACACAAGCCTTGGCTGTGGATATTCATCCCGGTCAGAATGTGGTTATCGATGAGAGCTCGCAGCGTGACCGCTATAAAGTCACCGATGCTACGTTGATCGCCAATGGCGCGGATATGGTGAGCGTTACTGCTTACGGCTCGACGTTCAACATGACCGGTGGGCAAGTGAAAACGACCCTCGACGGTGAGGTGGGTGTTGCCCTTTACGGCAGCCAGGCCAACATTGACGGGGCTTATATTTCCAGTGCCGGCGGCGCCGGCATGATTGTGGGTTCCCTGAGCACTCAAGGCTCCAGTGTCCAGGTCAGCAACAGCTTTATTGAAGGCGCAACCGACGGCATCCTGCTCAACGGTTCCAGCACCTTGACGCTGGACCGCACCAATGTCTATGGCGGCAAGACGGGGTTGTCGTCGTATGACGGTCAACTGACGGCCAACAACAGCCTCATCGTCGGGGGCACCAACGGCATTGTGGCCTACCGCCTGCCGACTCAGGACAACCCCTCCGTATTGACCCTCAACAACACCGACGTGGTGGGTGAAACGGGCGCGGCGATCCTGGTGGACTACCCGGGAGGGACCCAGATCAACGTCGCTAACGGCTCTACCCTGGTGGGCGGCAACGGCAATATGCTGGAGCTGACCAACGGCGGCTCCGCTGACATGCGCGTCAGTAGCACGGCCCTCAGCGGCAACATTCAAGTCGGCACGGCGAGCGTGCTGGACTTGAGCCTGGACCGCGCGATCATGAATGGCGACGTGATCAACAACGGCGGCACGGCCAGCGTTGGCCTCGACAACGGCTCGATCCTTACCGGCCGCCTGGAGAGTGTCGATAAGCTGGCCATCAACAATGACGCGACGTGGGTGATGGTCGACAACCAGCAACTGGGCGACCTGTCTTTGAGCGGCGGTAACGTCAAGTTCGGTGACCCCGGTACGTTCTACCAACTGGATGTGGACAACCTGTCGGGCAATGGCACCTTCCACATGAGTGCGGATTTCTCCACGTTGACCGGCGACTTCCTCAACGTTACCGGTACTTCGTCGGGTGACCACAAGCTGTTGATCTCCAGCAGCGGCGCCGACCCATTGCGCGATGACCGTCTGCATGTGGTGCATACCGCCGATGGCGGCGCGAGGTTCAGCCTGTTGGGCGATCGTGTGGATGTGGGCACCTATTCCTACAGCCTGATCGATGATAACGAGAGCAAGGACTGGTACCTCGACCCGGACAGCAAAATCATCAGCCCGAGCACCAACTCCGTGCTGGCGTTGTTCAACGCCGCGCCGACCGTGTTGCTGGGCGAGATGACTACCCTGCGCACCCGTATGGGCGAGTTGCGCTTCAGCGACGGCAAATCCGCAGGCCTGTGGACCCGCGCCTATGGCAACAAATACGAGGTGTCCAACGACACGACCGGCCTGGGCTACAACCAGACACAACGTGGTTTCACCCTGGGTGCCGATGTACCGGTAGAGGGGGGCGATGGCCAGTGGTTGATCGGTGCCATGGCCGGTCACAGCAGCTCGGACCTGGACCTGAACCTAGGCAGCAGTGCCACCATTAACAGCTACTACGTCGGCGGCTACGCCACTTGGATGGATGCCGAGAGCGGCTTCTACTTCGACGGTGTGCTCAAGTTCAACCGCCTGCACAACGAGTCCAAGGTGGCTATGAGCGACGGCAAGAAAGCCAAGGGCAATTACACGCAAAACGCGGTAGGTGCATCGGCGGAAGTCGGCCGGCACATCAAGCTGGACGATGATTTCTTCGTCGAGCCTTACGGCAAGGTGGACGCGGTGATTACTCAGGCCCAGAGCTACACGCTGGACAATGGCCTGGATGCCAAGGGTGATCGTTCGAGCACGGTGATTGCCGAATTGGGCACCACGGTTGGGCGCAATATCCAGCTGGAAAGCGGCAGTGTGCTGCAACCGTACTTGAAGGCTGCGGTAGCCCATGAGTTCGACCAGAGCAACAAGGTGTTCGTTAACGATAATGCCTTCAACAACGACCTGTCCGGCTCGCGCTTCAAGGTCGGCGCGGGTGTGGCGATGTCGGTATCGCAGAACCTGAAGCTGCATGCGGACATGGAGCACAGCGTCGGCAAGAATATCAAGCAGCCTTATGGGGTGAACGTGGGGTTGCGGTACGATTTCTAAGTCGGTGAATCCAGGGTTTGGTGGCAGTTCAAACTGTACCGGTAATAGAAAATGCCCCCGCTCGAAAGAACGGGGGCATTTTTTATGGCTTAAAGGCTGACGATAATGACATTGTTGTTTCCGGAATTGGCAACGTACGCCACCCCGCCATCAGAGCTGATAACAATTTCTTTTGGACGATCCAGCGGGTGGGTGGTGGTATTGATTTCTCCAGTGATGAGTCGGGTTGTTGTATCGATGATTTTTATCGAGTTGTCTGCCTGCAGGCACATATAGGCTTTATCCCCCGCTGGCGCAAATGCTATTCCCCAAGGCTGGTGAAGGCTCTCGATCTTCTTGATAAGAGAGGGCGGGGTGGTCGTTGCTGAAAGTATATTGAGGGTGCCATTGGTAGGCGTCGAACCATAGGTTGTCACGTAGAGGACTTCTTCAGTAGGGCTGTAGGCAATACCTTTGGATTCTGTAGATCCATTGTGATAACTGCCTAAAAGCGTGCCGTTAGATTGATTGAACTCACTTACATAGTAACCCGTTGTGTAAAGTCGACTGCCAGAGCGGTTAGTTGTAATCGCATTTGCATAATAGTAGCTGCCGTAGAGATATTTCACGGATGTGTTAGTTGATGTTTCGATTTCTTGTGTAAAAGGGTAGTAGTCATTGCCTACATATAGGCGTGAGCCTGTAGGGTTCAGGCGCATTGCTGAACAAGAAGTATATCCACTAATAGTTTTGGTGGTCTGGAAGTTCTCAGTCTCAATGACAAGCGTCGAAGCCGTTTCAACGGTGACATACAAGGTTTGGTCGTTCGGATGAATGGCTATGCCGCGAGGTGCCGTTGCAAGCGAGATCGTGTGTGTCACTTCACGTGTAGCGGTATCGATGACAGATACCGTTTTACTGCCAAAGTTGGCCACATAGAGTGTCGAATCGTCAGAACTCAGCGCGAGGTGGTTGGGCGTGTTGCCCACCGCGATTGCCCCTTCAACCACTCCCGATGCCTTCTTCACCCTGTACGCCGGCGAAAGTGTCAACGGCGTGGCCGAAAACTTGTACCCGGTGCCATCCAGCGACACCAGCGCCTGGGCTCTGAGCGTGTCACCTTCATGCAGGCTTCGCAGGTAAGTGGCCGGTATTGGTGCCCGGATACGTTTGTCCGTGAACTCCCCGTCGCTGACCGGCACTGCGATCCGTAAGTCCAGATTACTGCTGCTGAGCAGGTCGATCCAAACCGCCTGGCCCTGGCGCATGAACGGCCATCCTTGTACCAGCACGGTATAGGGCTTGCCAGTTTCCACCTGGTTGCCCACCGCTTCTGGAATGGTCACCAGGTCCAGTTCCTGCGGCGCCAATGCTTCGATTTTCAGCGTCAGGTCATCGGACTTGCTGGTCTGGCCGATTTCAATCAGGTTGTAAAACACCGTGCATTCCCCACCCAGGTACATGCCGACAAAGTCGTTGGGCACGGTAAAGCTGGTGTAGTTTCCGCCGGGTTCGGGCCGTGCCGGTTTAATCGGGATATCCGGCGAGCCGCCCCCCGTTTTGCTGATGATGTACACCTTGATATCCGCACTCGGTGGAAGCGTGTCAGTGATCACGCGGATGGTCACGATTTCTGGACGCGGCGGCAGGACGTGCAGTGGGTTGAGCGTGGCGATATCGGTGCCTGTCACCGTGGCCTCGACGACTGTCGGTGCGCGCAGCAGCAGTCTGGACCCGACCCCCATGTTCACCGGCTGCGAGAAGCGCGTCAGTGTGTTATCGCGTTCGCGGGTGTAGTAGATGCGCATGCTCTGGCCCAGGTTGGGCGTAATGAAGCGGCGTTCAAGTGTGAAGGGCAGGTCGCGGCCGACCCAGAAACTTTGGATGGGGAAGCGTTTCGGCGGTTGGGTACCGCCGGGGGCAGTGCCTTCGCAGTGCAGTACGACGGTATCGCCTACGTGGAAGTCGGGATTGCTCTTGACCAGGATCTGGGCATCGTCGAGTGACACGGCCGGGTCGAATTGATACAGCGGTGGGGGCGCTTCTTCTACCAGAGGTTCGGGCAACGAGGCGACCGGGCTGCCGACGTTGTACGTCGCATCCAGCGAGGTGCGGCTGCCCTCGGCGTTGGTTACCTTATAGAGGACCCGCAACGTGCCCCCTTCGAGTTTGGCGATGTCGCCGTTGGGGCCGTTGTTGAGTCGGAACAGGATAGCGCCGGTGCCCGCCGGCTTGTCGATTTCCCTGTAGTAGCGACTGCCATTGGCGTAGGTGCCGTCGAGGATCAGGGTAATCAGGTCGAACGGATCTCGACCGTCATATGCCAGCACTTCGACGTTGACAGCCAGCAGTTGTGGGTCGATCACATCCCCATTGGCTTCGATGACGATGGGCGCACGTAGGTCGGTTTCGATGGGCGTACCGATCACCTGCACGATGCTGCTTTCGGATGGCCGGTTCGGCACGCCGCTGCGCACGCGTTCGTAGGACAGCTGGAAGCGTCCTCCGATCAGCTTGCGCAAGTCTTCGTTAGGGCAAGGGATGATGACAAAGCTGGGAGCTGTCAGGGGCGGGGAATCATACGTGGTGATAATGAGGTTTCCGCTGACCGTACGACCCACGACGGTGGCTCGCACGATGTCACCGGTCATGAAGTTCGGAGACGGAGTGGATACGAAGATGCTCGCATTCGCGCCATTGAGTCCATCGTGGTTGAGCGTGCCCGCGGGTGCTTCCAGGACAAACGCCGCCGGCAGCAAGGGCTCGGCGCCATCGTTGAGACGGACATTGAGCAACTGTGGCGGCGACCATCCTTGAGAGGCGTTGCCCACTTCATCGATGACCTCGTATTCGCACACATGCGAACCGCTGCCGACTTGCTGCCAGAACCCGTAATAAAGTGTGACGGTGATATCGCCACGGCCAGCCGCCTGGGCGTCGGAGAGGGGCGGAATGGGTGCAAATGCCCCGCCAATGCTCAGGCGAATACGGTCGCGTGTTGCGCGGTAAGTGTTGGCGGGCTGGCCGTCATCGACCGGGTAGAACCTGAATGTAACGGGCACGCCGTGCTGCGCATCGGCATCGGTCACGCCGAAATCAACGATTGCCTGTGGAAATACCGGCATGGGCAGGTTTTCATTCTGCAGGGTGCTGGCAATGGGATTACGGCCAGCAGGCGGGACGGTATCGACCTTCAATCTTAACCGAGTGGTTTCTTCGGAGCCCCCTCCAGTGAATGTGGCCCTCATGAACACCGGGGTGACCGTGCCGTCGGTCAGACGTGAACGACGGATATAGAGCGGAATTGCCCGGCCTTTTGCGACATCATCACTGGTCACGTTGTAGATAGCGGCCGGCACGACCGTGTCAACGCAAAACAACTCGATGAAATCGCCATCAGCCATATCCAGGTAAGGCAAGAGGATGCATAGCAGGCCCGCCTCACGGTGTACTTCCAGTGCCGCTTTGTTGATGCCGCCATCAAAGCCTTGAACACCGGATGTCAGCCCCGGAATGTAAAGGGGCAGGCTGGAAAACGGCACCCTGGCGAAGTCTGCCGGGGTCAGCACGTCTTGAGTTGACTGGGGGGGCGCGAAGTATTGGGGGAGCAGGCGTTGGGGGGCGGACAGGCCCACATCCAGCTCGTCTTCATCGTCGGCATTCGGAGGTGCTGGAGTCACGGCAGGAAGGTGGGCGGATTGCAGATCGGTACTAAGATCAATATCAAGACTCATGATAGCTAATCCTTTGTCATGCACGAGGGATACGACTGGAATGTCGATTGCGCATTCGTCGTTTCAGCAACTTAGCGCCGCCCCAGGCAGCGTGGATAGCTGTGAGAAATGACAGTGCCGACCAATGGTCAGTGGCCCGGAACGGGCCCTTGATAGAGAAGGGTTATGGCTGCCGGTTCCAGTGCCGGAAGAGTGGCTCCGCCAGGAACAGCACAAACAACAAGCGCATTACCTGCATCGCCGTCACCAACGGCACTGACAGTTGCAGGGTCTCGGCCGTGAGGCTCATCTCGGCAATCCCGCCGGGCATCATGCCCAGGGTCAGCGAGCGCAGGTCCAGATGGGTGAGAGCGCTCAAGCCCACTGCCGCCAACGTTGCCAGCGCCATGGTCAAGGCCGTGCCGATCAAGGTGCGCCCCATGAACGACGGCGCTCGACGGAAGAACTGCCGATTGAAGTGGCAGCCCAACCCGCTGCCGATCAACCATTGGCCGATCTGGCTGCCACCGTCGGGCAGGCCGATATGCAGGTCCCACACCACGCTGGCCGTGGCACTGACCAGCAATGGGCCGAACAACCACGGGTTAGGCTGATGCAAGCGCTGCCAGCCCCAGGCCACCAGAGCACCGACTGGAAACAGCACCGCCAGCCACGCCCAACTTACCGGCGCCGGATGAAACTGCGGCGCACCGCCGTCCAGCAAATACTTGAAGATCGCCGGCACACACAGCACCACCACCAGCACGCGCAAACTCTGCCCGGCCGCCACGCGGCTGAGCACCGCGCCATTGCGTGCGCCGAGGTTGACCATCTCCCCGGAACCGCCCGGCATGCTGGAGAAAAACGCCGTGGCGCGGTCTTCACCACTGCGGCGCATCAACCACACGCCCACCACGCTCGACAGGCTGGTGACCAGCGCACCAAAGAAAATCAGGCCGAAGTGGCTCATTACCTGCTCGATCACCACCGGGGTGAAATGCAGGCCGATGCCGATGCCCACCACCCATTGGCCGCATTTGCGCCCGCCGGGAATCTCCGCCAATTGCCACGGCGTGAGGCAACGCACGAGGATAATCGCCAGCAATGAGCCGACCATGTACGGCAAAGGCCAGCCGACCAGGCTGGCCAGGTAACCGCCGGCCAGACCGACCAGCGGTGTTCCCCACCAATGTTTAAAGGTGACCTCAGACATCGGCCACGGCACGACGCTGTTGGGCACGTTTACGCCAGATACGCAGCAACGGTACAAACAGCATGATGGCGGTCAGCACCCAGACGCCAAAAGTGATCGGGCTCGACCACAGGATTTCCAGCGCACCGTTGGAGATCGACAGCGCGCGGCGCAGGTTTTGCTCCATCAGGCCGCCGAGGATAAAGCCCAGCAGCACCGGCGACAGCGGGAAGTCCAGCTTGCGCAGGATGTAGCCGAAGATACCGATACCGACCATCAGGAACAGGTCGAAGGTGGTGGCGTGGACCGCGTACACACCGATCGCGGTGATGATCGCGATCACCGGCACCAGCGCCCAGTTCGGCACGGCGAGGATGCGCGTGAAGATGCGGATCATCGGGATGTTGAGGATCACCAGCATGATGTTGGCGACAAACAACGAGGCGATCAGGCCCCACACTAGGTCAGGTTGCTGTTGGAACAGCAGCGGGCCGGGGGTGATGTTGTACAGCGACAGGGCGCCGATCATCACGGCGGTGGTGCCCGAACCGGGAACGCCGAGGGTCAGCATCGGCACCAGGGCACCGCAGGCGGACGCGCCGATCGCGGTTTCCGGTGCAGCCAGGCCGCGCATGTCGCCCTTGCCGAATTTGCCGCTGGCACCGGCCAGGCGTTTCTCGGTCATGTAGGCCACGGCCGAGGCCAAGGTGGCGCCCGCGCCGGGCAGCACGCCCATGATGAAACCAAGCAGGCCGCAACGGATGTTCACCACGAACACCGAACCTGCTTCCTTCAGGTTGAACATCATCCGCCCGGTGGCTTTCACCGCTTCCTGGCCACGGTGGGTTTTTTCCAGCAGCAACAGGATCTCGCTGATGGAGAACAAGCCCAGCACCAACACCACAAACTGGATGCCGTCGGTGAGGTGGATGTTATCGCCGGTAAAACGGTACACGCCGCTGTTGGCGTCGATGCCCACGGCCGAAAGGAACAGGCCGATCAGCGCCGCCACGAAGGTCTTCAGCGGCTTGTCACCGGCCATGCCGCCCAGGCAGACAATCGCGAACACCATCAGCACGAAGTATTCCGCCGGGCCGAAGGCAATCGCCCATTTGGCCAGCAGCGGCGCAAACAGCACCATGCCGCAGGTGGCGATAAACGCGCCGATGAACGAACTCCACGCGGACAACGACAGCGCCACACCGGCCAGGCCTTTGCGGGCCATCGGGTAGCCGTCGAGGGTGGTCATCACGGTGGAGGCTTCGCCCGGGATGTTCAGCAGGATCGAGCTGATACGGCCGCCGTATTCGCAGCCCAGGTACACGGCCGCCAGCAGGATCAGCGCCGATTCCGGTGGCAGGCCCAGGGCGAATGCGATGGGGATCAACAGCGCCACGCCATTGATCGGGCCCAGGCCCGGCAACAGGCCGACCACAGTGCCGATCAGGGTGCCGCACAGGGCGGTCACCAGGTTGTAGGGGGACAGTGCAACGCCGAAGCCCTGGCCCAAATAGCCGAAAGTATCCATATCAGTTCTCCAGAACGTCGAGCAGGCCGAGGGGCAGCGGAACATCCATGGCTTTATCGAACAGCAGATAAAGACCGATGGCCATCAGGCTGACGATCACCACGCTGGGCACCCAGCGGCCGCCATACAGGCGCGCCATGGGGATGCCGATCAGCATGCTGCTGAGAATGAAACCGAGCGGTTCGAAGGTGGCGGCAAACACGATCAACAGCGCCACGCAGATGCAGATCTTGACCAGCGTGGCGCGGTCCAGCGCGGGTTCTTCTTCAGTATGTTTGGTCGGCTGCGGGCGGATCAGCATATAGATCAGCGCCAGGCTCATCAGCCCGAGCATCAGCAGTGGGTAGGCCCGAGGCCCCACCGGCTCGTAGGAAAAAGCCGCCTGATACGGCCAGGCCATCAGTGCCAGGCCGGCACAGGCCAGCAACAGCACTGCGGCAAAAATGCGTTGTAAGAGCATGTAGAACTCCTGGGCCACACCCGCTGTGGAGGAGGGCGTGGCCGCGCAAGGAAGAAGGGGCGATTACTGGATCAGGCCGAACTCTTTGGCCAGCACTTTGTAGTCAGCCACCTGTTTCTTCACGTAGGTGTCCAGCTCCGGGCCGGTCATGGCGAACGGGAACAGCTCGCGCTGGTCACGCAGCTTGGCGAAATCCTCGGAAGCCAGCAGTTTGTCGAAGGCCTCCTTCCACCAGGCGTAGTCGGCATCGCTGACTTTTGGCCCGAGGTAGAAGCCACGCACCACCGGCCAGACGATGTCGTAGCCTTGCTCTTTGGCGGTCGGAATATTCTTCATTTCCGGTTCGTCCAGGCGCTCCTCGGAGAACACCGCCAGCAGGCGCATGTCGCCGCTGAGGATGTGCGGCATGGAGTCGGAGATGTCGGTACTGCCGACCTGGATATGCCCACCGAGCAGGGCGGTTGCGATTTCACCGCCGCCTTCGAGCGCCACATAGCGCAGTTCGCGTGGGTTGATCCCGGCGGCCTTGGCGATCAGCGCGGTTTGCATCCAGTCCTGGCTGCCGACGGTGCCGCCGGAACCGATCACTACGCTGCCCGGATCTTTCTTCAGGGCTTTAACCAGGTCGTCGAGGGTCTTGTAGGGCGAATCTGCTTTAACGGCGATGGCGCCGTAGCTGGTGCCGACTGCGGCCAACCAGCGTACGGCGCTCTCATCGAAGCGCCCGAACTTGCCCTGGGCCAGGTTCAACAGCGAACCGCTGGACCAGGCCACCAACGTACCGCCGTCCGCAGGACGCTGGGCCACCACCGCGTTGTAGGCCACCGCGCCCACGCCGCCCGGCATGTAGGTCACGCGCATCGGCTTGCTGAGCAGCTTCTCGTTGACCAGCGCGCTTTGCGCCAGCTTGCAGGTCAGGTCAAAACCGCCGCCAGGGGAGGCCGGGGCGATGCATTCCGGGCGCTTGGGTTCGTCGGCGGCCAGCAGGTGGCCGGCGAACAGCATGCAGCCGGCGGCGAGGGCAAATTTACGCAGTGAAGGGGTCATGGTGATCTCCGTCGTTGTTGTTATGAGTGGCTTACCAGGCACTACTTACCAGAGCGCAACGCTGTAGCTGACCAGCAGGCGCATTTCATCCGCATCACGGGCTGAATAGTTGGAGCGGTACGTGGCATTGCGCAGGCGTACGGCGACATCCTTGAATGTGCCGCTTTGCACCACGTACTTGATCTCGCTGTTGCGCTCCCATTCCTTGCCGGTGTCGCCGTTCCTGAGCTTGATATTGTCACCCGACAGGTAACGGCTCATGAAACTCAGGCCGGGAATGCCCAGCTTGGTGAAGTCGTAGTCGTAGCGCGCCTGCCAGGAGCGCTCTTCGGCGCCGGCAAAGTCGTTGATCTGCACGAAGTTGACCAGGTACGGGTCGCTGCCATCCACATAGGGAAAGGCGCTGTCGCCGGACATATGCTGGTAGCCGGCGCTGAGCTTATGGCCATTGAGGGCATAGCTGAACAGGCCGTTGAGGGAGGTGTTGTCGATCTTGCCGCCACGGGCTGCGCCTGTGTCATCGCTGAGCGCCAGGCGCAGGTCGGTGGCGAAGGTGCCGGGGCCCATCGGACGCGCGGCGACCAGGCCGAGGAAGTGCTGGCGATACACGTCATCGAGCTGGGCAAAGTGGTAGCTGCCGGTGATCTTGTCGGCGAACTTGTAGTCGACGCCGCCGAAGTTGAAATGCTTGCCGGTGGCACCGCTGAGGAAGCGGCTGTTCTTGTTGTTGAGGGCGATGTCTTCGTAGTTGCTGTCGTCGCGGTCCTTGGCTTTGTCGAGACGGCCACCGGTGAAGACCAGGTTCTTGAATTCCTTGGAGGTGATCAGGCCACCGTTGAAGGTCTGCGGCAGGATGCGGCCGTCGTTGGGCTTGAGGACCGGCAGCTCGGGCATCAGCGAACCGATCTTCAGCTCGGTGGCGGAAATCTTCACTTTGCCGGTCAGGCCCAGCTTGGAGTACTCGTTGGCGGCGCGGCCATCGTCGTGGGTGGGCAGCAGGCCGGTGCCGGTGCGGTCGGGGCTGGAGTCGAGCTTGACCCCGAGCATGCCCAGTGCATCCACGCCAAAGCCGACGGTGCCGTCGGTGTAGCCCGATTGCAGGTTGAGCATGAAGCCCTGGGCCCATTCGTCGCGCTTGGATTGCTGCGCGCTGGTGCCGTCGCGAAAGTCGCGGTTGAAGTACATGTTGCGGGTTTCCAGGGTCGCGCTACTGTCTTCGAAGAAGGCAGCCTGGCCAAGCGGCGAAAAGCCGGCAAGGGCAGCGGCACTGGCAAAGGCGGTGTGGGTCAGGCGGGAAATACGAACAGGCGGGCAAGCCTGGGGCTGTGTCGACAGCATCGTGGTGCACTCCGTTATTGTTCTTATTTTGGCGAAAACGCTTCGAGGCGTTTTTCGGGCGCGACCCATCAGGTCGCTCGGCAGGCAGTACCTACCGTGGCTTGATGCTAAAGGGCGAAGCTTTCACTAACCTTTCAGCGGTCTTTCAATGTTTTCAGGCTTCACAGGGCAGTCGGCGCCTGTAAACTGCCCGGCAAAGCGTGGCGCCGACCACGTCCGAATAAGGTGGAAATCCATGCGTGTCCTTCTGGTTGAAGACCATCTGCAACTCGCCGAAAGCGTCGCCCAAGCGCTCAAGAGCACGGGTTTGACCGTTGACGTATTGCATGACGGCGTGGCCGCCGACCTGGCCTTGAGCAGTGAGGATTACGCGGTGGCCATCCTGGATGTGGGCCTGCCCCGCATGGACGGTTTCGAGGTGCTGGCGCGCTTGCGGGCGCGTGGGAAAAACCTGCCGGTGCTGATGCTGACCGCGCGCAGCGATGTGAAGGACCGCGTGCATGGCCTGAACCTCGGCGCTGATGACTACCTGGCCAAACCGTTCGAACTGACCGAACTGGAAGCGCGGGTCAAGGCGCTGCTGCGCCGCAGTGTGTTGGGCGGCGAGCGCCAGCAGGCCTGCGGTGTGCTGGTCTATGACCTCGACACCCGCCGTTTCACCGTGGGCGGCGAGCTGATGACGTTGACCTCCCGCGAGCAAGCCGTGCTCGAAGCGCTGATCGCCCGACCAGGCCGGGTGATGAGCAAGGAGCAACTGGCTTCCCAGGTGTTCGGCCTGGACGAAGAGGCCAGCCCCGACGCCATCGAAATCTACGTGCACCGCCTGCGCAAGAAGCTCGATGGCCACCCCATCGCCATCGTGACGTTCCGCGGTCTCGGCTACCTGCTAGAAGCCCGCGATGCATAAGCCCAGCAGCCTGCGCTGGCGCCTGCTGTGGAACCTGGCGCTGCTGCTGGTGCTGTTGATGCTCGCCAGTGGCATGAGTGCCTACTGGAACGGCCGCGAGGCGGCCGACACCGCCTATGACCGCACGTTGCTGGCCTCGGCGCGTACCATCGCCGCCGGCCTGACCCAAGTGGACGGGACTCTCAGCGCCAACGTGCCCTATGTCGCCCTGGACACCTTTGCCTACGACAGCGCCGGGCGCATCTATTACCAGGTCAATGACATTGATCAGAAGCTGATTTCCGGCTACGAAAACCTCCCCGGCCCGCCCCCCGGCACACCGCGCACCGACGATTACCCGGCGCTGGCGCGTTTCTACAACGCCAAGTACCAAGGCCAGGAAGTGCGGGTGGTCAGCCTGCTCAAGGCGGTCTCCGAACCGAACATGAACGGCATGGCGGAAATCCGCGTGGCCGAAACCGATGAAGCACGCGTGAGCATGGCCCGCAGCCTGATGGCCGACACCTTGCTGCGCCTGGGCATGCTCGCCATCGGCGCCTTGTTGCTGGTGTGGTTCGCCGTCAGCGCCGCCTTGCGCCCGCTGGAGCGCCTGCGCACGGCGGTGGAAGAGCGCCAGCCCGACGACTTGCGGCCGTTGCCGCTGGTGGAGGTGCAGCATGAGTTCGGCCCGCTGGTGCGTTCCCTCAACCACTTTACCGAACGCCTGCGCGGCCAGTTCGAGCGTCAGGCGCAGTTTATTGCCGATGCATCCCATGAACTGCGTACCCCGTTGGCGGCGCTCAAGGCGCGCCTGGAACTGGGCCTGCGCGCCGAAGACCCCGCGACCTGGCGCAGTACCCTGGAAACCGCGGCCCAAGGCACCGATCGGTTGACCCACCTGGCCAATCAGTTGCTGTCCCTGGCGCGCATCGAAAACGGTGCCCGGGCGATTGCCGAAGGTGGCGCGCAGTTGCTCGACCTCAGCCAATTGGCCCGTGAACTGGGCATGGCCATGGCGCCGTTGGCCCATGCGCGCGGCGTGGCACTGGCGCTGGAGGCGGATGAACCGGTGTGGTTGCGCGGCGAGCCGACGCTGCTCAACGAGCTGTTGAGCAACCTGGTGGACAACGCCCTGGCGCACACGCCGCCGGGTGGCAATGTGATCCTGCGGGTGACGGCGCCGGCGGTACTGGAAGTCGAGGATGACGGCCCCGGTATTCCGCTGGATGAGCGCGACCGGGTGTTCGAGCGCTTCTACCGCCGCAGCCAGCAAGGCATGGGCTCAGGCCTGGGGCTGGCGATCGTCGGCGAAATCTGTCGCGCGCATCTGGCGCAAATCAGCCTGCATGACGGCGAGCAGGCGGGGTTGAAGGTACGGGTGAGTTTTATCGCGGGTTGATCAATCGAACATCGCGCGCGCTTCATCCAGCTCTGCGCGCAGCTTCTCGCTGTAAGGGTCTACGCGCAGTTTCTTCATGGCGGGCACGCTGGACACGTCCACCTTTGCCAGGGGGTGGTCGGTGCCGTGATGGCAATACAGCACGGCAATCTGCACTACGTCGATGTAGTCGAGGCTGGCTGAGTCGCGTTCCAGGTTCAGGTACTGGCCCGGCAGTTTCGCCAGCATTTCCGGGAAGTCCCAGCCACTCAGCAACTTGTCGCCCAGCACCGGGTGGATGCTGTCGATCACGTGGTTGAGGCTGACCGGGTCTGACAGCAGCTCATAGTGGTCTTCGGCGTAGGTCAGGATCGGCAGCACGCCGATCTGATGCACCAGGCCGCCCAGCGCTGCCTGGTCCGGCTTGAGCTGGCTGTGGTTGCGGCACAGGGCGTAGCTGACGCCCGCCACTTCCAGGCTGCGGCGCCACACATCGCGCATTTTCTGTTCGACCACCTCGGAACGGGCGTGGAAGATCTGCTCCATCACCAGGCCGATGGCCAGGTTGCTGCTGTAGTTGGTGCCCAGCCGGGTGATGGCGGTGTGCAGGTCGGTGACTTCCTGGGTGGCGCGCAACAACGGGCTGTTGACCACTTTGATCAGGCGCGCCGACAACGCAGTGTCGCGGCCGATCACTTTACTCAAGTGGCTGATGCTGATTTCCGGGTCTTCAGCGGCCTGACGGATGTTTAGGGCCACTTCCGGCAATGTCGGCAGAACCAGGTCATCGTTGTCGATGGCCTTAACCAACGCCTGTTGGATTTTTTCCGCCAGTTTGCTCATTCATGCTCTCTAGGGTGTTGCAGAAAAATACGGCGACTAACGCTGGATCTCACGATCGCGGTCAAGCGTGTAAGGCAGGTCAAGCAACTGCAAACCGGGGCCTTCCAGCGTGCCTAAGTGCACATCGCCACTATCGGCAGCTTCGGCTTGCAATACCGCCAGAAGTTCAATCGCCTGGTCAGCTTTTGCTGCAATCACCACTTCGCCGATCGCACTGTTGTGGCTGGGGGAAAACAGCGGGGTGCCTGGCTCGGGCATTTCAGCCGCGTTCAGGCTCAAGCGGTACAGGCGACGCTTGAGTTTGCCCAGGTACTGCATGCGCGCGACGATTTCCTGGCCGGTGTAGCAGCCTTTCTTGAAGCTGACGCCGCCCACGGCCTGCAGGTTGAGCATCTGCGGGATGAACAGTTCGCGGGTCTGGGGCATGACCTGGCCGATACCGGCGCGGATCTGGCCCAGCAGCCAGTTATTCAAATCGGTTTGTGTCAGCTGTGCGGCCAATTGGCTGCGTACGCTGTCGGCTTGCCCGGCAGGTACCCAGAGTTCGGCGCGGGCGGGGGAGACGCGGATGGCGATCAGGTGTTCGGTACGGGCAACGCTGTCCGTCTCGGCAGGCAGCTCAAGGCCAAGGCCGGTCAGCGCCTGATCGCCATCGATCACACCGAAACGCACCCAGGCGGCGCTTTCGTCGGTGAGCTTGGACTTGGAGAACACCGCGTATTTCTTCAGGTCCGCCAGTTGCGGTTCGAGCAGCTCGGTGGCCATGGCCAGGAGTACGCCGTCGCCCTGCAACAGGATACGGAAGCTCGACTGCATGCGGCCTTTTTGTGTGCAGCGCGCACCGAGGCTGGCCTGGGTGTCGCTCAGGTAATTGAGGTTGCAGGTGAGTTGTCCCTGCAGGAACTTGGCAGCGTCGGAGCCGCGGACGGCGAGAACGCCTTCGTGGGATAGGGGGCAGAAGAAAGCAGAGTCAGCCATGGGTCATCGCAGGTCAAAAAGTCATGGGTGCATCATAGAGGGGCGCTCGGCAAATGGATAGTTTACGTATGGGGCGACCAAAGCCGACTGTTCCGGTGCCGTCGGGCCTGTATACTTGCGCTCTATTTGAGGAGCGCTCCATGGTCGAAGATGTAGAAATCAATCGCCTCTACTGGCACAGCCGTCGTGGCATGCTTGAGCTTGATGTGTTGCTGGTGCCTTTTACCAAAGAGGTATACGCGACGCTCAATAAGGAAGATCGCGATCTCTACGTCAGGCTGCTGACTTGCGAAGATCAGGACATGTTCGGTTGGTTCATGGAGCGCGCAGAGTCCGAAGACCCTGAGCTGCAGCGCATGGTCCGGATGATCCTGGATCGTGTCCAGCCCAAGTAATCGATTCGAATGCCGCTGGCAGGCCTCACGGCTGTTGCTGGCGGCGTATCTCCTTGCCCAGCTGTTCGCGCTGGGTGCGCTGTTGTTTCTCGATCTGCACTATTCAAGCCTCGGCATGCTGTTGTGCCTGGCTCACGCCGGGTGGGTGTTGCCGCGTCATATCCTGCTGACTCACCGTTCATCGATTCGTGGCCTGCGTCGCGATGAAGATGGCTGGCAGTTATTCAGCAGGGAGCGCGGTTGGCATAGCGTGCAACTGCGCCCCGACAGCGTGGCGTTGCCGCTGATTGTCGTGTTGCGCTATCGCGTGCAGGGCGAGTGGTGGGTGCGTTCGGTCTGCGTGCCGACGGATTCGCAGGCCGCCGATGTACACCGGCGCCTGCGGGTTCGCTTGAAGTTCAGCCGCCGTAGGTGGTTGGCACCAGAATAGTGTCGCGGGCCTCGGGCAGCATCTGCGGGTAGTCGAGGGTGTAATGCAGGCCCCGGCTCTCTTTGCGTTCCATGGCCGAGCGGATCATCAACTCCGCGACTTGGGCCAGGTTGCGCAGTTCGATCAGGTCACGGCTGACCTTGTAGTTGCTGTAGAACTCGACCCTTTGAGGCTAAACCCAATGGATACAGGGGTTTCAGCCGATGACCGTCAACCACCGCTCCCCAAGTGGGACAAACCTGTTACAAACTGCGCTCGCCAAGCCGTACCACTATCGCCGGTCTGGTCGCTATTACCTTCGCCTTCGCCCTCAAGGAACCGTTAAGGGCTTCTTCACGCTGTCACTCAGGACTACCGACAAGGCCACCGCAATGACCATCTCCGACGACATCCTATCGACTCTGAAGGCCTATCATTTGGACAACCCAGAAGCGCCATGGGATGAACTTCGTGAGCGCCTTATAGACATCGCTGAGTACAACCTGACGATGGCACACGGTGACAGTTCACTGGTCGCTTACGAGATGATCAACGATGAGCATCACTTGGCGCTCCGTAAGGCGTCCGCACAGTTGCCCCTGAGCATCAATCAGCAACGAGCAGTCAGTAAGGCCCTTGAGATCCTTGAGGCCTCTCAGGAGCGTATGCGGGGCCGGTCGGGGAAACTGGTCGAGATCGTTAAGGACCTCAATGGCGAATCTTGTAGCACGTCTGTGGCCCTCTCCCTGCCCTTATCTGTAAGTGCTCTTTCGGGTCTGACATTCAAGGCCCTTTCTGGGCTCTACATGGCGGAACGTAAAGACAGCATTCAGGTCAGCACCATGCGGGACGTGAAGTCATCGTGCGAGGCTATCGGCACGATCCTTGGCGACTTGGACATGAAGACCCACACACGGGAGGACATGAAGAACCTTCGGGACAAGCTCCTTGAGGACCGTAAGCCTTCGACGGTTAAGAAGCAGCTGACCCGGCTATCGACTGTCATGGATTGGGCTGTGAATAACGGCTACCTCGACAAGAGTTTTGATAAGGGTCTGAAGCCAACGAAAGGCGCTGACAGCTCGCGCGAGGCGCTCTCTCAGGATCAGGTAAAGGCCCTGATGGCTCACGCTAATTCACTACCAGTGGACGCTTGGCAGCGCTGGGCATTGTCCCTCGGGGTGATCACTGGGACCCGTATTGAGGAACTCAGGCAGTTGACCAAGGCTGACGTTAAACAGGTCGGCAGCGTGTGGGTCATCGACATCAATAGGAATGATGGCAAAACAGCTAAGACCAAGAATGCTCTCCGTGTTGTGCCACTGACTGATGGTGCCTACGGCTTCGATCTTCAGGCGTTCCTTGAGTTCGTCAGAAAGGCAGACTCCCGGCTATTCACACTTGGCGCCGGTCAGTTCTCGAACGTGCTCAATGGGGCCCTTAGGGAGGTCCTGACGTTGAACGCTGATCGGACCCAGACCTTCCATTCGTTGCGTCACTCGCTGGCCGGTGCCTTGAAGGCCGCTGAGGTGCCTGTGGGGACCGCTGAGTCCATCTTGGGGCACGCTTCGGGGTCTATCAGTTATGACCTGTATGGGGCTGGGAGCGCCGTTGAGGTGGGACGTATGGCTGAGGCGCTCGTTAGGACTTTCTCAGACGTCTGAACCCACGACTTCTTGGTCTATGCTTGGGATGTTCAGCCTAACTTAGGCACAGTTCAGGGCTTGTATATGATCGTTATAGAGCATTGCGGCAGCATTAGTGAAGGGTATAGCTGAAGCGTTGAGATATGTGCAGAAATGTGGTTGATTTTTCAATAAAAGGAGATTGTCTCGTGAGTGTGAAGGGCGGCTACAGTGATAAATACAAAACATATTTAGACTCTGCTATGAAGTATGATCAGTTCATAGCGGCTGCGCTTTTGGCGTCAAGTGCCTATCTTGCGCAGACTATAAAATTCGCTCCGTTGAAGTATGATTTCATCACTCTGCAATTGATAAGTCTGCTGCTTGTGTCGTTTAGCACTTTCTGTGCTTTTCAGCGAATGGATCGAACAGTCAAGGTTATCCGCTTTGAGATACTTCGGGATATAAATGAGGGGGCAGCACGTGCGAATGCAGAGCGTTGGGCGAAAAGTTACGTGAGTGCGACCAATAGGTATGCGAAGGGCAGAAATATTTTAATGCTTGCAGGCGGCTTATGCTTTTTAGTGTCAAAAATTTGGGGCGGCTATGTACAGGTGGGAGTCGTCGCTGGGGCCTGAACGTAACCTATCGCCTTTTGATGGCAGGTTATCGTTTCGTCTTTAGGTTTTGCACGTTAGCGGCACGTTCGGCGAAGATTTAAAAACACCCACAATAAGGAGAGGACACGTTCCCTCCGCACAAGATGCCGTAAGGTCACCTCCAAGGTGGCCCTCTGCGGGTAAGGCGTATCCGGTCAGTGGCTAATACCCAGACCGATACGGCCACCAAGCGCAGCCCTAACGGGATCTGCGGGTCCAGCATCGAGGACCACTGTAGCGATTCTGTCTGTTCACCTCGTGTGAGTAGACCCTTGATAGGTTTGGGCCTCCTATCACTGATCGCACGGTTAGAGGGGCCTTTTATGATTCACGGACCGAGTTGGTTTGTGGACCCATATAAAGGCTCTTAAGGTTTATATAAAGAAGCTTAAAGGGACTTAGAGTGTTAATTCTTATAAGATTAATCTATTAAAGAATAATACTTTAAGTTCTAATTGAGTAACTTTAGGTTCACCTTGTGCGCGGGTCTACTGCCCTGCAAATTTGCATAGCTCCGATGGTCTCCACAGACCGTGACCAATCCGGCCATCCAGTCACAATTGAGACGAATTTAAAAACACCCACAATAACCAGATGACCCACACCACGGCCACCTGCGACGGCGATCACACGCCACTCCCGTAAACTCCAAGTCTTTCTGAATGCTTCCTTTGCCACTTGCCGATGCCCGTTGTGGGGCCTTGGAGGTTGGCCGGTGGATGTGACTCAGGGAGCATTCAAAAGGAAAACACAACTATGAACATCGACAACCAAGCCGATTTGCTGCCCATTGTTATCGATGGTCAAACCTTCAAGCCGAATGAAGATGGAATGTGGGATCTAAACGAGATCGCCAAGGCCTTGAATGTTCGGGAGCCGGGTCAGTGGCGTAATGCTGTACAAACTGCCCTGATCAAAGATGCAAATTTGCATGTCTCCCACGGTAACGGGACCCTCGCTACAGAAGAGGGCGCAATTGCCTACGCCATGTGGGTTTCGACTGATTTTTATCTGATGGTCATCCGTGCGTTCATCGCCATGCGTAACAGTGCCGTCCGTGAACTGCGCCATAAAGATGCCCTCTTGGACGCCAACATGCCCAAGGCTACGACACTCGACCTTAAGGCCCGTGGCGCTGGTCTTACATGGACCGAGGCATGCCGTGTAGCAGGCATTCAGCACCCCGCTTTGGCCCTTAAGTACCTGCATGCGTGCAAGCGTTTCGTGCGTGCCGTGGATAGCTTCGGTACGCCTGACGGCCCTGTGCGACCTCCTAAGAAAGCTTTCGACCTCGGACACTTCGTGGTCGTATCGAGCGACTTCGGGAACCGTGAAGGCTGGAGGGTCAAGCCCGGTGGCCTCGATTGGCTGGTTTGCAACACAGAGACTATCAACACCGGAGTAGCTGACGGCAACCGCCGCAAGGCTCAGGCCAAGAAGGCAGCTCAGGCCTCTCGTGTTGACCGCTGGGGTCGTGTGACCAAGGAGGCGATCTAATGAGCCGCAACGAGCCCAACACGAACTTCGCCATGTCCTGCGCCCAGCGCACCCGACTGGTTCGCACTCTGTCCATGATGCTTGCGGGTCATCCCCTTGAGGTCCGTCAAGCTACCGCTGAGCGCCACCGTAAGGCACACCAAGCACGCAAGAACCGTCGACCTGCAAGTCGGGCATGGTGGAACGCTAAACAGACTGAGAGCGCCGCACTGGAGCAGCACGACCCGGCCACCCTTGAGCTGATGAAGCGCTATGACCTTCTCTGAACAGCTCAACGCTTTCTTCACGACCCCAGCAAGCCGAACCAAACTGGTCACCCTTCGCACCATCTGGCGAGACCGTGACGCCCGTGAACGTATCGTCCGCAAGGGTGAGCAGGGCGTTGACGTAGTGGCCCTTTGCGGCCTCCTTAAGCTGGCCCATCCCGGCCTACTGGTTCTCGTGAAGCAGTTCACCCAGACCACCACACTGCATCTCGATGCGGTCCTGATGGTACCCATGCGAATCCCGCTGACCCGATCACCGATCACCGTAGTAACCCCGCTTCACCCATAGCCGTCCGCCATCGGCACCAAGATCACACCCGCCAAGCTGTAGACCCGTGATCGCGAACAACCTACCCAAAACCCAGAAGATATTGATCATGACCTTGAGAGGCCCGTGCGGCTACTCCTTGCCATCTGGTCACGTTGCCTCTATGCGGCAAGGCCATGAATCAATGTCTCTATATAGGAGACACACAACCATGAATCTGAATATCCAAAACGTTACCCCTGAGACTGTGGAAATCCAAGGTCAATCCGTCAACCGTGCTTACGCCGAGGGCGTCATGCTGACCATGTTGGTCGCTACCGCTGGTAAGAACGAACCAAACATCGCTTCCATTGGTCGCCAATACGCTGAAGCTGGTCTGAGCCTCGAAGGTAGCCCTGCTGCCTATGCCGCGTACATTCGTGCGGATAAAGCCGCTGCTGCGGAACGAACCAAGCAAGAAGCAGCCGCTAAGGCCCACGCTGAGCGCTTCGCTTCGTACAACCAAACGGCCCTCGAAGTCGCCCGTAAGGCAGCCGCGCGCCGAGCCCGTGACGAAAAGTACCGTTCCATGGGTGCCGCTATCCGTTCGGCCAATGGTCGTTCGTCGTGGTCCTCTGGCGACTTCGAATAAACCAACCTTGTGATTCCCTTGGTGATGCTGGCCCTTGCTGGCGTCTCCTTGAACCCTTTCCGTTAAAACCTCAGGAGAACCTAAATGACTACCCGTACCCCCAATTCCTTCAAGAACACCGATCACCGTGAACACACTGACCGTCCACAAGCAGTGACCTCTTACGAGCAGGCTGTATGGGGCAATGGCGGTGACCTGCGCTTCAATACACAGGCTTCCACCTCTGCAAGTGCCCCTGATGCAAGCGCCGTAGCTCAGGCCGTTGTTAAAGGCATCGACGAATTCTTCAATGGCGGCGAATGGCACCAACGCGCTATCGACGCTATCCCTTGTGAGTTCCGTCCGCGTGGCACCGAGCCGACCCCTGTGCAACTGGTCAATATGGTCAACCGCAACATCGAATTCGACCCACGCCAGTCGATTTATGATCACTCGCTGGTGACTGAAGGCGAGGCCGTAGCTGGTGACTTCATCTTCACCGAGCCGACCAATACCGCTGCATTCTTCTCGCACCGCTTCACCCTGTTGGATGCTCATGTGGTCGCTGGTTTCACCGGCAACGGCATGGAACAGATGATGGACAAGATGCTGGCCGACTTCGAGAAGGCTTGCGGTTCGACCATTGTGGACATCCTGATCAAGTCCCCAAGCACTGAGGCCAAAGAGGTCACCATTGCGGGCACTTCGCCGCGCGACCGTGCTGAGGACTGGATCGACGCCTTGACTCTGAGCATCAACCAATCGGTTGGTAACTCCTTGAGCGACTTCGTGTTGCTGATGCACATGACCGAACAAGCTGTTCTTGAACGTGCCGCCCAACGTGCTGGTGTGGATGACGTTGAGGACCTGTTGGGTTGCCGTACTCAGTTCTACTCGGGCACTAACCGTGGCGTATTCATGCTGCCTAAAGGCTTTGCCTCGCTGTCGTTCCGTGAAGGCAATTACGGTGACGTGTGGTCGATCCATGCTACCCGTAACGCTGGCATCCAAGGTTGGGACATCGAGATCACCGGCATTGCTGACGTGATGGCTCAGGCCAAGGTCAAGCTCAAGCTGGCAAACCCAGTGGACCCTACTGAGAAACTTCAGACTGAGGTCGTGAGCTTCCCACTGATCACCCGTGTGGTCGCCAAGCCGTAATACCCGCTGTAACCATGGGGCCCTTCACGGGCCTTGTGGGCTGACCTGAGCGTCTATCCACGCGGTGGACCTTCAGTTGAGCCCATTCCGTATCACGTTCCTACGCGCAAAGCGCAGGGCAGGGCAATGACCCACATTCAAACTCACATTCCACGCAGGAGCCCGCTATGGACGCCAAGAAACCATGGTTGGCCGTCCTTAAGGCCCTGTTGACCTCAAAGGCGACGTGGAAACTGATAGGCACCGTAGCGGTCCTTTACGGTGCAGCCTATGGCGAGCTGATCGCTGAGCTGATCGGTGAGGTCGTAGCAGATACGTTAGGGGCCCTTTGAGAATCTGACACAAATTTCCCTGAGACCACCTGTCATAGCTAACCTGCGCGCTTACCCCCCGTAGGCCCTCGCACGCTCGCTCAGGCGCACGATAAGGACCCCTTGCGGGCAGGCGATAAGGACCCCAGCGTTGGGACAAATGTGCGCCAAAGCTGTTACAAAACGGGGTCCTATGGTGCTACGCTATGGGCTCCTAACGTGCCTCATCAGGTCGGTGTAAGGATCGTATCCTTCGCCTCTGGCAACATCTCTGGATAGTCCAGCGTGTAGTGCAGACCCCGAGATTCCTTACGTTCCATGGCAGACCTGATCATCAGTTCCGCTACTTGAGCAAGGTTCCTCAATTCAATCAGGTCTCTGCTTACTCGGTAGTTGCTGTAGAACTCATCAATCTCATCCAGCAGCAATCGCACCCGGTGTTGCGCCCGTTGCAGGCGCTTGTTGGTGCGCACGATCCCCACGTAGTCCCACATGAAGCGCCGCAGCTCGTCCCAGTTGTGGGCGATGATCACGTCTTCGTCCGAATCGGTAACCTGGCTGGCATCCCAGCGGGGCAGGGCGGCCGGTACGGGAATGCGTGGCAGTTGTTCGAGAATGTCCGCTGCCGCCGAGCGGGCGTACACGAAGCATTCGAGCAGCGAGTTGCTGGCCATGCGGTTGGCGCCGTGCAGCCCGGTGAAGCTGGTTTCGCCAATCGCGTACAGGCCGGGTACATCGGTACGGCCATGCTGGTCGACCATCACGCCGCCGCAGGTGTAGTGCGCAGCCGGCACCACCGGGATCGGGCCTTTGGTGATGTCGATGTTGAACGCCAGGCAGCGCTCGTAGACGGTCGGGAAGTGGGTCTTGATGAACGCTTCGGGCTTGTGGCTGATGTCCAGGTAGACGCAGTCGACACCCAGGCGCTTCATCTCATGGTCGATGGCGCGGGCGACGATATCTCGCGGTGCCAGCTCGGCGCGCGGGTCGAAGCGCTGCATGAAGCGCTCACCGTTCGGCAGCTTGAGGTGTGCACCTTCGCCGCGCAGGGCTTCGGTGATCAGGAAACTCTTGGCCTGCGGGTGATACAGGCAGGTGGGGTGGAACTGGTTGAATTCCAGGTTGGCCACCCGGCAGCCCGAGCGCCAGGCCATGGCAATGCCGTCGCCGCAGGCGCCGTCGGGGTTGCTGGTGTAGAGGTAGACCTTGGCGGCGCCACCCGAGGCAAGAATGGTGAACCGCGCGCCGTAGGTGTCGACTTCGCCGCTGGTGCGGTTGAGCACGTAGGCGCCGAGGCAGCGCTCGCCGTCCAGGCCCAGGCGTTTTTCGGTGATCAGGTCGACGGCGACGCGTTGCTCCAGCAGTTCGATGTTGGGGCGTTGGCGGGCCTGGTCGAGCAAGGTCTTGAAGATCGCGGCGCCGGTAGCGTCGGCGGCGTGGATGATACGGCGATGGCTGTGGCCGCCTTCGCGTGTCAGGTGGAATTCGAAGCCGCTGTCGTCGCTGCCGGCGTGGTCGTCGCGGGTGAAGGGCACGCCCTGGTCGATCAGCCATTGGATCGCCTCGCGGCTATGCTCGACGGTGAAGCGCACCGCGTCCTCGTTGCAGAGGCCGCCGCCGGCGTTGAGGGTGTCTTCAACATGGGATTGCACCGTGTCGGTGTCGTCCAGCACGGCGGCGACGCCGCCCTGGGCCCAGAATGTCGAACCGTTGGCCAGGTCGCCTTTGCTCAGGACGGCAATGCGCAAGTGGTTGGGAAGGGTCAGCGCAAGGCTCAAGCCGGCCGCGCCGCTACCGATCACCAGGACATCGTGTTGAAACTGTTGGCTCATTTGAAGGATTCCGCAAAAAGCGATCCACAGGGCTGGCGCAAACAGGACGCCTGGATCGGCGAATCAAAGGGTCACACGGGCCACTAGTATATAGAGGGGGGGACCGGCACAATAGCCGGGCATTCGTGGCAATGTGAGATTACGGTGCGCGGCGCGGGTAAAATCACCCGGTTATTGAGGCGGGAACTTTTTGCATAGGCCTCTACTCAATAGCAGGTTGCCCGAAAGCTGGGAAAACGTTGAGTTTATTGGCCCGTCGGGAGCATTGGACGCGTCAGAAAACCGACGACAAGATTATTCGCGCAGCCGGCGTTACCCGCGCTGCGTTTTTCGTGTGTGCCAAATCAGTGCATGCCGGAAACTTGCTTGGAGGGGGAGAACTTTTGCGAAAAGTCCGAGTCTATGTTTGCAAGCCTGATCGTTTAGTTATGCAAGCCTCCTTCAAGCACAACGAGGAGTGTTCATGCTAACCCAGGAAGAGGATCAGCAGCTGGTCGAGCGCGTTCAACGCGGCGACAAGCGAGCATTTGATCTGCTAGTGCTGAAATACCAGCACAAAATTCTCGGGTTGATCGTGCGGTTTGTGCACGACACCCATGAAGCGCAGGACGTTGCACAGGAAGCCTTTATCAAGGCATATCGTGCACTGGGCAATTTTCGCGGTGATAGTGCGTTTTACACGTGGCTTTACCGCATCGCCATCAACACGGCGAAGAACTATCTGGTGTCTCGCGGACGCCGCCCACCGGATAGCGATGTAAGTTCAGAAGATGCAGAATTTTACGATGGTGATCACGGCCTCAAAGATCTCGAGTCGCCGGAGCGTGCATTGCTGCGCGACGAGATTGAAGGCACCGTTCATCGCACAATTCAGCAACTGCCAGAAGATTTACGTACGGCGTTAACTTTACGTGAATTCGATGGTCTGAGTTACGAAGACATTGCGAGCGTCATGCAGTGTCCGGTGGGGACTGTAAGGTCACGGATTTTCCGGGCCCGGGAAGCCATCGATAAAGCCTTGCAACCGTTGTTGCAGGAAAACTAAAGACAGCGGCGACAGCCAAGAGAGGAACCGCCATGAGTCGTGATGCCCTGCAGGAATCGCTGTCCGCAGTGATGGATAACGAAGCGGATGAACTGGAACTTCGTCGGGTGCTTAATGCATTTGATGATGCCGAAACCCGTGATACCTGGTCTCGTTACCAAGTCGCTCGGGCGGTGATGCACAAGGATCTTCTAATCCCTCGTCTGGATATTGCTGCGGCCGTTTCTGCCGCGCTGGCTGATGAAGCCGTTCCGGCAAAAGCTACTCGTGGCCCTTGGCGCAGCCTGGGTCGCCTGGCAGTTGCTGCCTCGGTAACTGTTGCAGTGCTGGCCGGTGTTCGCCTGTATAACCAGGACGAAATCGCCGGTGCCGAACTGGCCCAGCAGACTCAGCAACCGGTCATGGCCGGTCCGCAAGTCAAAGGCCCAGCGGTTCTGGCCGGCTACAAGGAAAGCTCTGATACCACCGGCCCTATGGCTAACGGTGTGTTGCAAGGGCAATCCGGCTGGCAGGACCAGCGTCTTCCAGGCTACTTGCGCCAACACGCACAGGAATCCGCTTTGAAAGGCACTGAAAGCGCTTTGCCATACGCTCGCGCTGCAAGCCTGGAAAACCGCTGATACGTTAAGGAGCCCTATGCGCGCCATACCGCTCCTTACGCTATTGCTCAGTGGTTGGTTTGCACTCCCCGCCCATGCCGATGAAGCCCAAGACTGGCTAACTCGACTTGGGCGTGCAGAGCAGCAGCAAAGTTTTCAAGGTACGTTTGTCTACGAACGTAATGGCAGTTTTTCTACCCATGACATCTGGCATCGCGTCCAGAATGGCCAGGTCCGTGAGCGGCTCTTGCAGCTTGATGGTTCTGCCCAGGAAGTCGTCCGTGTAGATGGTCGTACTCAATGCGTCAGCGGCACTCTTGTCGTCGGCCTTGGCAATTCGCGTGATGCACCTTCGCGCGCACTTGATCCCGAAAAACTCAATCAATTCTACGAACTGGCCGTTATCGGAAAATCCCGCGTGGCCGGTCGTAATGCGGTAATTGTGTCGATCACGCCGCGTGATCAATACCGCTACGGCTTTGAGCTGCACCTTGATCGTGAAACCGCACTGCCGCTTAAATCCTTGTTGCTGAACGATCAAGGACAGTTGCTGGAGCGCTTTCAGTTCACTCGATTAGACACCTCCACCACGCCCAATGATCGTGACTTGCAGCCCAGCAGCGAATGCACGTCTATAGCCGTCGGCGACACCAAGGCAGCGGCCGTAGAAGCCGTCGAGGCTTGGCACTTGGAGTGGTTACCGCCAGGCTTTCAGCTGACCAATAGCAGCGCCCGCAAGGACCCCCATACCAAAACCAGGGTCGACAGCCTGATGTATGAAGATGGGCTGGCGCGCTTCTCAGTGTTTCTTGAACCCATCAGCGATGTGAGCGTGACCGAGACTCGCACCCAATTAGGCCCTACGGTCGCTGTATCTCGTCGTTTGAACACGGTGGATGGCGAAATGATGGTGACGGTCGTGGGCGAAATACCTATTGGGACCGCCGAACGCATCGCACTGTCGGTGCGCGGTGAAAAAAAGGTCACCCCCAAGCCGTGAGTCGTTAATCCTATGTTCATCCAGATATTTCACAGTACGTCCATGCCAGGTTGGCTGCCGAGAGCATGAAATGTCTGGATCAGCATTTTCACTTGCAAAAATCTCCCATGTTTTTTATAGGTCAGGGCTTGTCGGCTCTGGCCTTGTTTTGTTCGCGGAACAAAAATGTCGGTCGCAGTTTTCGGCGTTTATTGAACCCTGTCGCTCAACCCTGCTCGTCGTAACGGGAGCTGTATGTCGATACCACGTTTGAAGTCCTACCTATCCATAGTCGCCACGGTATTGGTGCTGGGTCAGGCTGTATCCGCGCAAGCGGTCGAGTTGCCTGACTTCACCCAATTGGTTGAGCAAGCCTCGCCTGCCGTGGTGAACATCAGTACCACCCAGAAGCTGCCGGATCGCAAAGTCTCCAACCAGCAAATGCCTGACCTGGAAGGCCTGCCGCCTATGCTGCGCGAGTTCTTCGAGCGTGGCATGCCACAACCGCGTACGCCTCGTGGCGGCGGTGGTGGCCAGCGTGAAGCGCAGTCCCTGGGGTCTGGCTTCATTATTTCGCCAGATGGCTACATCCTCACCAATAACCATGTGATTGCCGACGCCGACGAGATCCTCGTGCGCCTGGCCGATCGCAGTGAACTGAAAGCCAAATTGGTAGGCACAGACCCGCGTTCCGACGTGGCCTTGCTGAAGATCGAAGGCAAAGACCTGCCGGTGCTGAAACTGGGCAAGTCCCAGGACCTGAAGGCTGGGCAGTGGGTGGTAGCTATCGGCTCGCCGTTTGGTTTTGACCATACCGTCACCCAGGGCATCGTCAGTGCCATTGGTCGCAGCCTGCCGAACGAGAACTATGTGCCGTTCATCCAGACCGACGTGCCGATCAACCCGGGTAACTCCGGTGGCCCGTTGTTCAACCTGGCGGGCGAAGTGGTGGGGATCAACTCGCAGATCTACACCCGTTCCGGTGGCTTCATGGGGGTATCGTTCGCCATTCCTATCGACGTGGCCATGGATGTTTCCAATCAGCTGAAAAGCGGTGGCAAGGTCAGTCGCGGCTGGTTGGGCGTGGTCATCCAGGAAGTAAACAAGGACCTGGCTGAATCCTTCGGCCTCGACAAACCGGCTGGCGCCCTGGTCGCGCAAATCCAGGACGATGGCCCGGCTGCCAAAGGCGGCCTGCAAGTCGGCGACGTGATCCTGAGCATGAACGGTCAACCGATCGTTATGTCGGCCGACCTGCCCCACCTGGTTGGCGCACTCAAGGCCGGCAGCAAGGCCAAGCTGGAAGTGATTCGTGACGGCAAGCGCCAGAATGTTGAGCTGACCGTGGGTGCGATCCCTGAAGAGGGCGCGACCCTGGATGCCCTGGGTAATACCAAACCGGGCGCCGAGCGCAGCAGCAACCGCCTGGGTATTGCCGTGGCTGAGCTGACCGATGAGCAGAAGAAAAGCTTCGACCTCAAAAGCGGTGTGGTAATCAAGGAAGTGCAGGACGGCCCTGCAGCCTTGATCGGCCTGCAGCCTGGCGACGTGATCACTCACCTGAACAATCAGGCGATTGACAATACCAAGCAGTTCACCGACATCGCCAAGGCGTTGCCGAAGAACCGCTCGGTATCGATGCGCGTGCTTCGTCAGGGGCGCGCCAGCTTCATTACCTTCAAGCTGGCCGAGTAACCCACCCGGCCAATAAAAAGCCCCGCTTTCGTTTTACGAGGGCGGGGCTTTTTTGTGGGCGATGGGTTTAGCTCATCATGCCTTTAACCAGGCGTTCCTGTTCGATCAGCTCACGCTGGCGTGCATCGATACGTGACGACAGCGGGAAATTGTTGCCGGCGCGACGTTTGGCAAAGTCCAACTGCTGAATCGCCTGCTGAAAGTCACCCACCAATGCAAAGTATTCGGCACGCGCCTGATGCAGGCCGATGATGTTGCCGGACAAACCGCGTGTCTCGGCGACCTGATACCACACATCCGGATCGTCCGGGCGAGACTTGAGCAAGCCATCCAGGGCTTTTTCCGCATCGGCAGTGCGGTTCTGCTTAAGCAACAGATCTACCCGAATCTGATTCAGTGGGTAGTTGCCCGGGTATTGGGACAGCATTCGATCCGTGCGCTGCTGGGCATCGGGCAAGCGGTTGTTGTCGATGTCCAGCTGGATCTGCGCCAGGTTGTAGGTGATGTCATTGGGCGCCTTGGTCAGCAAGGGTTGCAGGCTTTCCCGTGCCTGCTTGAACTGGGAGGCTTTGATCTGGGCGATGGCCAGGCCATAGCGTGCCACATCGTTTTTCGGATTTTCGTCCAGTTGCGCTTGAAAGCGCTTGGCGGCGAGTCCTGAGGTGTCTTCGTATTGCAGCTGTACCCGTGCGCGAATCAGCTGGTAGCGCAGGCTGTCTTCCTTGCCGCCGGCCTTGGCTTGTTCCGCGCGGTTGCGGGTGTCGGCGATACGCGACTCGGTCACCGGGTGAGTCAGCAGGAATTCCGGCGGCTTCGCGTCAAAGCGGTACTGGCGCATCAGGCGTTCGAACATGGTTGGCATGGAGCGCGGGTCGTAGCCGGCTTTCTCCAGGTTGACGATGCCGATACGATCCGCCTCCTGCTCATTCTGGCGAGAGAATCGTCGTTGTTCCTGGATGGCCGCGGCCTGTGTGCCGGCGATCGCAGCAATACCCGCGTCCCCTGCACCGGCGGCGGCCGCAATGATGCCGCCGAGCAGGGCGGCCATCATTGGGATCTGCATGCGCTGCTGCGCCTCGACACCACGGGCGAAGTGGCGCTGGGACAAGTGAGCCAGTTCGTGGGCCAGTACCGACGCATATTCCCCTTCGGTCTGGGCATTGAGAAACAGGCCACCGTTCACGCCGACGATACCGCCGGGTGCGGCAAAGGCGTTCAACTGCGGGCTGTTAATCAGGATGAATTCCAGGCGCCGGTCATTCACCTGGCTGGTTTCTACCAGCTTGTACACGCTGGTTTCCACGTAGTCCTTGAGCTGAGGGTCGTTCAGCTGGGAGACCTGGCCCCGCAGATAAGCCAGCCAGGCACGGCCCAACTGATATTCCTGTTGCGGCGAGACAATGGCAGAACTGGCGTCGCCAAGTGACGGCAGGTCGTCAGCGAAGCCTGGGGAGGCCAGCAGGCAAGCCAGCGTCAGCAGGGTAGGGCGCAAAAAAGTCATGCACAGAGCCTTTCGACAAAGAGCTTACTGTAGCCGGACACTGAGCTTCGGACCAGATATTCTAAGCACCCCGAATGCTTGTCCGGAGTAAAACCATGACCGACGCTGTAGCCTTTGATGCCGAACTCGATGCCAGCGGCCTCAATTGCCCGCTGCCTCTGCTCAAGGCCAAGCTGGAGCTCAATCGATTGGCCAGTGGTGCAGTGCTCAAGGTGATCGCCACCGACGCAGGTTCCCAGCGTGATTTCCGCACCTTCGCGAAGCTGGCCGGCCATACCCTGTTGCATGAAGAAGACGCCGCCGGTGTTTACCGTTACTGGTTGCGCAAGGCCTGAACCGTTTGCCCCTACCGCCCGAGGTTGATTGATGTTCAAAGTGTTACGAGACTGGATCCAGCGCTACTTCTCCGATGAAGAAGCCGTGGTGCTGGCAGTCCTGCTGTTTCTGGCCTTTACGGCCGTGCTCACCTTGGGTGGCATGCTGGCGCCGGTACTGGCGGGGATGGTGCTGGCTTACCTGATGCAGGGCCTGGTCACCACTCTGGAGCGTTTACGCTTGCCGGGCGGCGCGGCAGTGGGCCTGGTATTCGCCTTGTTCATGGGGCTGCTGGTGGTGTTTATCGTGGTGGTGCTGCCGCTGCTGTGGCACCAACTGATCACGCTGTTCAATGAGTTGCCGGGCATGCTCGCCAAGTGGCAGTCGCTATTGCTGCTGTTGCCGGAGCGCTACCCGCATCTGGTCTCGGACGAGCAGGTGTTGCAGGCCATAGAAGTGGCGCGCGGCGAAATCGGAAAATTCGGGCAATGGGCGCTGACCTTTTCCCTGTCCAGCCTGCCACTGCTGGTCAACATCATGATCTACCTGGTGCTCGTCCCGATCCTGGTGTTCTTCTTCCTCAAGGACCGCGCCATGATCGGGCGCTGGGTGCGCGGCTATCTGCCGCGTGAACGGGCGTTGATCACCCGGGTGGCCGAGGAAATGAACCGGCAGATCGCCAATTACATCCGTGGCAAAGTCATCGAGATCATTATCTGTGGAGGGGTCACCTACATCGCGTTTATCGCGCTGGATCTCAACTACGCCGCCTTGCTGGCACTGCTGGTCGGTATTTCGGTGGTGGTGCCGTATGTCGGCGCCGTGGTGGTGACGGTGCCGGTGACCTTGATCGCCTTGTTCCAGTGGGGCTGGAGCGACCAGTTCATTTACCTGATGGCGGTCTACGGCATCATCCAGACCCTGGATGGCAACGTACTGGTGCCGCTGCTGTTCTCGGAGGCGGTCAACCTGCACCCGGTGGCGATCATCTGCGCGGTGTTGTTGTTTGGTGGGCTGTGGGGATTCTGGGGGGTGTTCTTTGCGATTCCCCTGGCGACGCTGTTCAAGGCCGTGCTGGATGCGTGGCCGCGGCAGGAGCCGGTGGTGGCGCCGTTGTTGTAGCGGCAGGAGAGAATTGTGGTGAGGGAGTGTGTCCCTCACCACAGTGGTTCGCGCTACAGATCAGGCCTTGCTCAATGCCTGGGCTGCGGCCAGAACGGCATCTACATGGCCTGGTACTTTCACGCCGCGCCATTCCTGGCGCAGCACACCGTCCTTGTCGATCAGGAAGGTGCTGCGATCCACGCCCAGGTATTCCTTGCCGTACAGTTTCTTCAGCTTGATGACATCGAACAACTGGCAGACCGCTTCATCCTTGTCGCTGATCAGCTCAAACGGGAATTCCTGCTTGCCCTTGAAGTTCTCATGGGACTTCACGCTGTCGCGCGACACGCCAAACACTTCGGTGTTGGCGGCCTTGAATGCTGCGTACTGGTCACGGAAACCCTGGCCTTCGGTGGTACAGCCCGGGGTGCTGTCCTTCGGGTAGAAGTAGATCACCACTTGCTTGCCCTTGAGGGCGGCAAGGCTGAAGGTCTGGCCACTGGTGGCCTGGGCTTCGAAATCGGCGACCGGTTTATCGATGACTACCGCCATAGTTACTTCCTTACATTGGGTTCTGTGGGCGCCACGGCTCGATCAACGCGTCGAGGTTCAGGGCATCGGCGAAATCCAGGAACTGGTCGCGCAGCCAACTGATCTGCACGCCGGCCGGCAAGGTCACGGTGAACGTCGCGTTGAGCATGGTGCCGCCGGTTTGCGGGGCCTGGTAGGTGTCGCAGGTCAGGTTCTCCAGCTCGACGTTATGGTCGATGAAGAACTGGCACAGCTCATTGACGATGTCCGAACGGTAGGCCGAGCTGACATACGCCACATAAGGAAGCGCCTGCGGGCGATTTTCCAGCGCGGCGCTGCGCACCACGTTAACGGTGAAGTCGTGCTTCTTGGCCAGGCCCGGCAGGCCGGTCTCCAGGCGCGCCAGGGCATCCCAGGTGCCGGAAATCTGCAGGACCAGCGCACTGCACTCGCCATGGCGGGTCAGGCGGGAGGTCACCACGGCACAGCGGTTTTCATGGCTGGCGCGGCACAGGACGTTGGTCAGCTCCATGGGGTTGGCGCCGAGGGCACTGATAACAAGGAATTGTTCGCGAACTGTGGGGGTGGACATGCAGCCTTCCTAAAACGATGAGCGGTCGATACTGTGAGGGCTGTATCGATCAAAGCATGAAGGGTAGCGAAAAGCGTCGCCAAGGGATAGGAGGTGGCGTTTTCATTGCGTGATCCGCCTGGTTTCGCCCTGCCTCAACCCGTGCTTTGGCTCAATGATGGCATTGCCCGTCGTTTAGTTGCGCCAGAACGCATCCTCAGGCGGTACTTCGCTTGTACAAGCATCTTGGCGCCAGTACCATTACGTCTCTCTTTTTCCGGCAGGAGCGGTTGCATGATTGCGGGCAGTATGGTGGCACTGGTCACACCCATGGATGCACAAGGTCATCTCGACTGGGACAGCCTTGGCAAACTGGTGGACTTCCACCTGCAAGAAGGCACCAACGCCATCGTGGCGGTCGGCACCACAGGTGAATCGGCCACCCTTGATGTGGAAGAACACATCAAGGTGATCGAATTCGTGGTCAAGCGTGTCGCGGGGCGTATTGCCGTGATCGCCGGCACGGGCGCCAACTCGACGCGCGAAGCCATCGAGCTGACCAAAAACGCCAAGAAAGCTGGCGCTGACGCGTGCCTGCTGGTGACCCCGTACTACAACAAGCCGACCCAGGAAGGCCTGTACCAGCACTTTCGCACCATTGCCGAAGCCGTCGACATCCCGCAGATCCTCTATAACGTGCCGGGTCGTACCGCGTGCGACATGAAGGCCGAGACCGTGATCCGCCTGTCCACCGTACCGAACATCATCGGTATCAAGGAAGCCACCGGCGACCTGCAGCGCGCCAAGGACATCCTGGCTGGTGTGAGCAGCGACTTCCTGCTGTATTCCGGTGACGACGCCACGGCTGTCGAGCTGATCCTGCTGGGCGGCAAGGGCAATATCTCCGTGACCGCCAACGTGGCCCCGCGCGCCATGAGCGACATGTGTGCCGCCGCCATTGCCGGCGACGCCGTGACCGCCCGTGCGATCCACGAGAAGCTGATGCCGCTCAACAAGACACTGTTTATCGAATCCAACCCTATTCCCGTGAAGTGGGCGCTGTTCGAGATGGGCCTGATGCCGGACGGTATCCGTCTGCCGCTCACCCGCCTCAGCGAAGCCTGTCACGAACCGCTGCGACAGGCCCTGCGCCAGTCCGGCGTCCTGGTTTAATTGAGGAAGCACTACGCATGAAGCGATTGGCCGGACTTTCCGCACTTGCCTTGATTATCTCCAGCACCAGTGGCTGCGGTTGGATCTGGGGCCCGGAAGGCTACTTCCGTGACCGCGGCAGCGATTACCTGGAAGCACAAGCAACCAAACCGATGCAGCTGCCGCCGGACGTCAACGTCGCCAAGCGTCTTGACCCGTTGCTGCCGATTCCACGCAACGTTGCCGACGACACCACCAAGGGTGAATACGTCGTGCCGCGTCCACAGCCGATCTCGGCCGTGGCGGATGCCAGCGACTACAGCCTGCAGAAGAGCGGTGATTCGCGTTGGATCGTGGCGCAGCGCCCACCTGCCGAAGTCTGGCCGGTAGCGGTGCAGTTCTTCCAGGACAACGGTTTCCGCATCGACGAGCAGCGCCCGCAGACCGGTGAGTTCACCACGGCATGGCAGCAGGGCAGCGAACTGTCCGCCACTATGGCCAAGCGCCTGCAGGCCGGTGGTGTCGCCGCCGACAGCGAAGCCCGTGTGCGTGTGCGCATCGAGCCAGGCGTGCAGCGCAACACCAGTGAAGTCTATGTGGTCAGCGCCGAGCGTCCTGCCGGCAGCACCGCCAACGTCGACTTCACCAACCGCTCGGTCAACACTGGTGTCGACTCGGCATTGGTCGACGAGATGCTGGCCAGCATGAGCCGTATCTCCGAGAAGGGCGGTTCCGTATCCCTGCTCGCCGCCCGTGATTACGACACCCCGAGCCGCGTCAGTCTCACCGAAGACGGCAGCGGCAACGTGGTGCTGAACCTGGGTGAAGACCTGGATCGTGCCTGGGCCAGCGTCGGTCGCGCGTTGGAGCAAGGCCCTTGGCGTGTTGAAGACATCAACCGCAGCCTGGGCCTGTACTACATCAACGTGGCCGAAAAGGCCGAGCGCAAAGACGAAGAGCCTGGTTTCTTCGGCAAACTGTTCGGCAGCAAGCCGACCAAGGAAGAAATCGAGACCCGCGCCGAGCGTTATCAGGTGCGTTTGAGCAAGGTTGGCGAGACTGTGCAAGTCACCGTCGAGAAGAACATCAACACCGTGGCGCCGGCTGAAACAGCGCGCAAAGTGTTGGGCGTGATTCAGGACAACCTGGGCTGATCCGATGCGTTTTGCCGTTCTCGGCAGCGGTAGCCAAGGGAACGGCACGCTGGTCGCCCATGACGACACGTACGTGCTGGTGGATTGTGGTTTCTCGTTAAAGGAAACCGAGCGGCGCCTGCTGCGCCTGGGGGTTCACCCCTCGCAGCTGAGCGCGATTCTGGTGACCCACGAACATGCCGACCACGTGCATGGCGTGGGTTTGCTGTCTCGGCGCTACAATCTTCCGGTGTACCTCAGTCGCGGCACATTGCGCGGGATGCGCAAACCCATAGAACCCGCAGGTTTCCTGGCTGGTGGCGAGCAGCTGCAAATCGGTGCCCTGAGCATCGATGTGATTGCCGTGGCGCACGATGCCCAGGAACCGACGCAGTATGTATTCAGTGACGGAGAGCGGCGTTTCGGCGTGCTCACCGACCTGGGCTCCTACTGCGCCAAGGTGCTGGACGGCTACCGGAACCTCGATGCCTTGATGATCGAGTCCAACCACTGCCGAGACCTGCTGGCTCGCGGTCACTATCCGTACTTTCTCAAGCAACGGGTCGGCGGCGAACTGGGACATTTGAACAACCATCAGGCGGCGTACCTGGTGTACGAGTTGGGTTGGCAAGACCTGCAACACCTGGTCCTGGCCCACTTGAGCAGCAAGAACAACCTGCCGACGCTTGCCCGGCAATGTTTTGTCGACACCCTCGGGTGCGACCCGGACTGGCTGCAACTGGCCGATCAAGATTCAGGGCTCGACTGGCGACATATCGCCTAGCCCACCTCACTCAAAGCGGAGCCCATCATGGAAAAACGTGAAGAACTCTACCGCGGCAAAGCCAAGTCGGTTTACAAGACCGACGACGCCAACCGCCTGATCCTGCTGTTTCGCAACGACACCTCGGCGTTCGACGGCAAGCGCATCGAACAACTTGATCGCAAGGGCATGGTGAACAACAAGTTCAACGCCTTCATCATGCAGAAACTCGAAGCGGCCGGCATTCCGACCCAATTCGACAAACTGCTGGGCGACAACGAGTGCCTGGTGAAGAAGCTGGACATGATCCCGGTGGAATGCGTCGTGCGTAACTACGCAGCCGGCAGCCTGGTCAAGCGCCTGGGCGTCGAAGAGGGCCTCAAGCTCAACCCTTACACGTTCGAGCTGTTCCTGAAGGACGACGCCAAGGGCGACCCGTTCATCAACGAATCCCACGTCGTGGCATTCGGCTGGGGCACCGCTGAGCAACTGGCACGCATGAAGGAGTTGTCCCTCAAGGTCAACGACGTGCTGAGCAAGCTGTTCGACGACGCAGGCCTGCTGCTAGTGGACTTCAAGTTGGAATTCGGCGTGTTCCACGACGGCTCCATCGTCCTGGGCGACGAATTCAGCCCGGACGGCTGCCGCCTGTGGGACAAGGACACCAAGAAGAAGATGGACAAGGACCGCTTCCGCCAAGGCCTCGGTGATGTGATCGAAGCCTACGAAGAAGTCGCCAAGCGTCTCGGCGTATCGCTTTAATCGACGCAAGCATCTGATAGCACGGAAAAAAATCGCTTCTGCGCTTTGCTTCCACGAAACAGGCTGTTATGATGCGCGCCGTTGGAGAGATGCCAGAGTGGCCGAATGGGACGGATTCGAAATCCGTTGTACCTTCACCGGTACCTAGGGTTCGAATCCCTATCTCTCCGCCATTACATAGAAAAAGCCCCGTAGTTGAATAAGCTACGGGGCTTTTTCGTTTCTGAGATTTTTATTTGGAGCAGAGCTACTCGTTCCGAGCTGCCGACAGGGCCGTCGTGGTTCTTCCAGCCAGCACAACCAACCGCCTTCCGTCTTCAAGCATGCTTTACTGGCCTGATAACTTCTCATTTCCCGCAGGCTACGTCCCTCAAGTCTTTATCCATGCGGCCGAAACGCTCTCATACGACATCGTATCCCTAACGAGAGATCCCGCTAAATGTCCCTTCGCAGCCTGTCCATCGCCCGCCGTGCGGGTTTGGGTTTTGCCTTGATTGCTTTGCTTGTGGCCCTGCTGGGTTTTTTTGCGCTGTCGAATATGGCAAACATCCGCGCCAGCGCGGTGCAGGTGGAAAGCGGGCTGGTGCCTAAGATGCGGCTGGTGGCGGACGTTCGCGAAATCATGCTGCGCATTCGTACGATCTCTTTGCGCATGGCGCTGGACCCGAACCCGGCGAGCATCCCGCAATACCGTAGCCAGATGGACACCCGCAGCCAGGACCTGACCAAGCGGCTGGCTGAACTCGACGCCGTGATCGACACTCCCGAATTACGCACGCTCTACGACCAGTTCCAGGTCTCGCTGCGCCAATACCAACAAGGGCTGGCGCAGTCCTTCGCCCTTGCCGACAAGCAGCAGGGCGCCGAGCTGAACAAGCTGTTGCTCGTGGATATGAAAACCGTGGTCGATGGCTCCGGAGCCCAGCTCAATGCCCTGGCCGACTACTACAACGCCCAGATCAACCAGCAAGGCCAGACGGCCGAGTCACAGTACAGCCGTTCGCGCACCATGGTGTTCGGCTTTGTGATTGTTGCGGGTTTGAGCACCGTGCTGCTGGCGTGGTTGCTCACGCGCAGCATCGTCGGCCCCCTCAGCCATGCAGTACGGGCTGCCGAGAACGTTGCCCAGGGTGACCTGACCCAAACGGTGGACGTGACCGGCGACGACGAAGTGACGCGCTTGCTCGTGGCTCTCAAGACCATGCAGGCCAACCTGCGCGGCACCCTGCAGCTGATTCGCCAGTCGGCGGGGCAGATGGCGTCATCGGCCACCGACCTCAACGGCATCACCGATCAGAGTAGCCGCAGCCTGCAAAAGCAGACCGCTGAAATCGAGCAGGCCGCCACCGCCGTGAACGAGATGACCTCGGCGGCGGATGAGGTGGCGCGCAATGCAGTGTCCACCTCCGAGTCCACGCGCCTGTCCAATGAAACCGCGCGCGAAGGCCAGCACCGTGTGGGCGAAACGGTCAACGCCATTCAAGCCCTGAGCACCAATATCGGCGAAACTTCGACCCTGGTGCAGAACCTCGCCGAGCAATCGCGGGATATTGGCAAGGTGCTCGACGTGATTCGCTCCATCGCCGAGCAGACCAACCTGCTGGCGCTCAACGCCGCGATCGAGGCGGCGCGGGCCGGTGAGTCCGGGCGCGGTTTTGCGGTGGTGGCTGACGAAGTGCGCGCCCTGGCCCATCGCACCCAGCAATCGACCCTGGAAATCGACCAGATGGTGACCGCGATGCGCACCGGCTCCAACGACGCGTTGAGCTCAATGCAGTCGAGCACCCAGCGTGCCACCGACACCCTGGCCTTGGCTGAGGGGGCGGGCGGCGCATTAAGTCAGATCACCGACTCCATCGACCAGATTCACCAGCGCAACCTGGTGATTGCCAGTGCTGCCGAAGAGCAGGCCCAAGTGGCCAAGGAAGTCGATCGCAATATCGTCAATATTCGCGACCTGTCCGCACAGTCCTCTTCCGGCGCCGGGCAGATCAATGGATCGAGCCGGGAACTGGCGCAGTTGGCGGTTTCCCTGAACGAGGCGGTCGCAAAGTTTCAGCTGTAGTGAAGTGTGCCGGCCGTGCCATCCAGCCCGCGACGGATCTTCTCCAGCAATTCATCGATGTGAAATGGCTTGGAAATCAGATCCATGCCTTCGCCGAGGAAACTCTGGCGATTCGCCGCGTTTTCCGCGTAGCCGGTCATGAACAGGATCGGCAGTGCAGGATGCATTTCGCGTGCGACGTCGGCCAGTTCGCGCCCGGTCATGTAGGGCAGACCGACATCGGTCAGCAGCAGGTTGATGCTCGGGTCGTCGCGCAGGCTGGCGATGGCTTCGTCGCCATCGGCGGCGAGGCTGCAGCGGTAGCCGGCCTCGATCAGCACCTCGGCCACGAAGCTGCGCACGGTGGGCATGTCTTCGACAATCAGCACGTGCTCGCCATTGCTTTGGCCCGGCGACGCCAGTGGCTTGACCACGGTGCTGGCGGGGCCGCTTGCGGCGGGGAGCATGATGGTCACCTCGGTGCCCTGGCGGGTTACGCTGCGGATCTGTGCGTCGCCGCCGGACTGTCGGGCAAACCCGTAGATGGTCGACAGGCCCAGCCCGGTACCCTGGCCCAGCGGCTTAGTGGTGAAGAACGGGTCGAACACCTTGTCGATGACGCTGTGCTCGATGCCCACACCGTTATCGCGCACCGACAGGGCGATGTAGGGGCCATTTTCCAGTTTGAGGTTGCCGTTGGAGTAGGCCGGGTAGGTCGTCACCCAGATATTGCCGCCCTTGGGCAGCGCGTCGCGGGCGTTGATCACCAGGTTCAGCACGGCGCTTTCCAGCTGGATCGGATCGACCATCGCCACGGCCGGGTTGTTGGTCAGCTCCAGTTTCAAGGCGATATGTTCGCCGATGGTGCGTACCAGCAATTCTTCCAGGGAGCGAATATGCGCGTTGATGTCGATCGGCCGCGTGTCCAGCGGTTGCTGGCGGGCGAAGGCCAGCAGGCGGTTGGTCAGGCCGGCGGCGCTCAGGGCCGAACTCAACGCCGCATCGGCATAGCCTATGACCTTGTCGGTACGCTGGGTCTCAATGCGTTTCTTGATCAGCTCCAGGCTGGTGATGATCCCGGTCAGCAGGTTGTTGAAGTCATGGGCGATGCCGCCGGTGAGTTTGCCCAGGGCATCCATCTTCTGTGCCTGTAGCAGCTGCGCCTCGGTGCGTGCCAACTGGGTGGTGGCGTTGGCCAGTTCGGCCTGCTGGTGCCGCTCGCGGTGGCGGTGTTCGGTGACGTCCTCGACAAATACCAGGCTCAATTCGGCGCGGCGGTAGGGCGAAACCTGCCATTCGGTCTCGCGCAACTGGCCGTCGACCTTCATCTGCAAGGTGCCCTTCCAGCGCTCGCCGGCAGCCAGGCGCAGGCACAGCTCCTGAAGCACCGTGAGTTGATCGGTGGCGAAGCATTCGAGCAGGGCGTCTGGGTTGAGGTTGTCGTGAATCAGCTGGGCAAAGGCATGGTTACATTCGTGCACCTTGAGCTGTGCATCCATTACCGCAATCGGCGCGCTGATATTGAAGAAGATTTCGCGAAACCGTGCCTCGCTCTCGCGCAGCGCGTATTCAGTGTCGCGCACTCGCAACAGGGTACGCAGAGTGGCCAGCAGCACATCCGGATCGACCGGGTGGATCAGGTAGGCATCGGCGCCGGCATCCAGGCCGGTGATGATGTCGCCGGTCTCGATGGAAGCTGCCGATACATGCACCACCGGCAGCAAGGCGGTGACCGGATCGGCGCGCAGCACGCGCACGATGTCGAAGCCGCTCATGTCCGGCAGGTTGACATCGAGGATCAGCCCGTCGATTTTTTCGCTGGCGATCAGGTCCAGCCCTTCCTGGCCGGTGCCGGCCTCAAGCACATGGTAGTGATGGCTTTCCAGGCGTCGGCGCAGGGCGTAGCGGGTAGCGGCGTTGTCGTCGACGATCAGCAGTTGGATGTCACGATTCATCGACAAGTCCGCCAGCAATAGAGAGAGGAATGATCACGAAGAACATCGAGCCGACGCCAGGCGTACTCTCTACGCCGACCCGGCCGCCGAGCAGTTCGGCAAAGCGCTTGCACAGCGACAGGCCCAGGCCGGTGCCGCGCAGGCGTTTTTGCAGCGGCGAGTCGATCTGGGAAAAGTCTTCGAACAGGTTGCTGTGCAGTTCGGCAGGGATGCCCAGGCCGGTGTCGTGCACGGCAAAGCGGATTTCCTGCTCGCCGACCCGTTGCGCCGATACGCGTACCTCGCCGTGCGCTGTGAACTTCAGGGCGTTGGAGATGAAGTTGCGCAGGATCTGTGCCAGCTTCTTGTCGTCGGTGTAGAGCTTGGGCAGGCCGATAGGTTCTTCGAAGATCAGGTCTATCGACGAGGCATCGACAATCGGGCGGAACATCCCGCGTAACGCCGAGAACAAATCGAACATGTCGAACCAGGCCGGCGAGATAGTGATGCGCCCGGCCTCGATCTTGGCCAGGTCCAGCAGGTCGTCGACCATTTCGCGCAGCTCGCGCGCGGAACTGCGGATAAACCCGACCTGCGTGTGCTGCTCGGCGCTCAGCGGGCCGTCGAGTTCGTCGGCCAACAAGCTGGTGATGCTCAGGATCGAGCCCAGGGGCGTGCGGAATTCATGGCTCATGTACGAGAGGAATCGGCTTTTCAAGTCCGATGCCTGGCGCAGTTGGTCGGCCTGGGTATCCAGCTCGGCATACAGTGCCAACACGCCCTGGTTGGTCTCGTCCAGCTCCGAACGCAACGCATCGGCCTCCTGGCGCAGGCGTTGCAGTTCATCGGTGAGGGAAGCGGTGGTCTCAGCCATCAATGGCCTCCAGGGCAATCACGAAGACGGTAACGTCATCCCGTCCGCGGCAGAAATCACGGTGCAGGATGGCGGCGATCAAGGCCGGGTGGCGGTGTGAAAGCCCGGGGTAGTCGGCAAGGTTCCAGCGTGATTGCAGCCCATCGCTGTAGAGGACCAGCAGTTGGCCGGTGACCTGAGCGTAGTCGAAGGGCTGCGCCTTACGAAATTGCACGCCGACGATACCGGGGTGGGAGGCCAGCCCGCGCGACTTGCCGGGGCCGATCAGGCTCGCGCCGATATTGCCCACCCCGGTGAAGCGCAAGCTGTCGGCCATGGCGTCGTACTGGGCGACGGCCATGGCGCCGCCGCGTGTGCCGCTCATACCGATATGCAGGTCGTTGAACAATACGGTCGGGTCCAGGAACGGGTCTTGGGCAAACACCGCTTCACCGGCGTGTGCTGCCCGTTCGGCTTCGCTGCCATGGCCCAGGCCGTCGGCCACCATTACGCTGAAACGGCCTGGCTCGATTGCCAGGTGCCAGGCATCGCCACAGGCCGGGTCATGGTGCAGGGAGTGCTGGCTGACACCGTAGCGAATATCCTTGGTACCTGATGCCCGCGGGTACAGGCGAGCCAGCATCGCCGTGCCGCGATGGTCGGCGTACGCATCAAACACCTGTGCCACGCGGGAGATGGCGCCCATGCCGATACCCTGGGTGCCGCCGGTGGAAAAACCGTCCACCAGGCAACTGTCCAGATCAAACCCCTGGCCACGGTCCACGGCGATCATCTCCACGCCCTGATTGCCCGTGGCGCGCAACTGCAACTCGCCGTGGGCGGCATGCTTGAGGATATTGCTGGCCAGCTCTGTGGCCACCAGGGCTACGCGGCCGGCGTCGGTTTCGTCGAAGCCCAGTTGCTCGGCGAGCTGTTGCGCAGTGCGCCGGGCATAGCCGACCTGGCTGACATCTTCGATCAACAGCACCTCGGTCAAGGCGCTGGGAATGTTCACGTCCATCGGGTGATCGTCACGCGGGTGCCCTTGCCGGGAGCGGTGTCCAGTTCAAACTCGTCCACCAGGCGTTTGGCGCCGGTCAAGCCCAGGCCCAGGCCACTGCCCGAGGTCCAGCCGTCGGTCATCGCCAACTTGAGGTCGGGGATGCCCGGGCCTTCATCGCGGAAGGTCAGGCGCAGGCCGGGGCGGTGGTCTTTCTCGACCACGGCCCAGTCCATATGGCCGCCGCCGCCGTAGACCACGGTGTTACGCGCCAGCTCGCTGACGGCGGTGACCAGCTTGGTCAGGTCGATCAGGCGCATGCCGCATTCCTGCGCCAACTTGCGCACCAATTGTCGGGCCAGCACCACGTCCTGTTCGATGAGCACCGGGTGGGTGCCGCTGCTGGCCTGGGTCATGAGTGGTCTACCCGGTCACGCAGCAATTTCATGCCGCGCTCGACATTCAACGCGGTCGCTACGCCTGGCAGGGTCATGCCCAGTTCCACCAGGGTGATCGCCACCGCCGGCTGCATGCCCACCAGTACGGTCTGGGCATCCATGATGCGCGACAGGCCGGAAATGGTGCCGATCATGCGGCCGATGAACGAGTCGACCATGTCCAGCGCGGAGATGTCGATCAATACGCCCCGTGCCGACGTGCGGCTGATGCGCTCGGACAGGTCGTCCTGCAACGTCAGCGCAAGCTGGTCATGCATGTCGACCTGAATCGTCACGAGCAGGAATTCGCCCATCTGCAAAATCGGGATACGTTCCATGCTTAAACAGCCTTGCTGATGGTGACACCCAGGCGTTTCAGGGCCAGTGCCAAGGCATCCGCCAGGTTAGCCTTGGTCACCACGCCTTGCAGGTCGAGGCCCAGGTGCACGATGGTCTGGGCGATTTGCGGGCGCACGCCGCTGATGATGCAGTCGGCGCCCATCAGGCGGATGGCGGTGACGGTTTTCAACAGGTGCTGCGCGACCAGGGTGTCCACGGTCGGCACGCCGGTAATGTCGATGATGGCGATCTCCGAGCCGGTGTCGACGATGCGCTGCAACAGCGACTCCATGACCACCTGGGTGCGTTGCGAATCCAGGGTGCCGATCATCGGCAGGGCCAGCACGCCGTCCCACAGCTTGACCACCGGGGTGGACAGTTCCAGCAATTCTTCCTGCTGGCGCTTGATCACCGACTCACGGGATTTCTGGAAAGTACGGATAGTGTGCATCCCGAGCGCGTCAAGCAGCTCGGAGATTTCCCACAGCTGTTCGGCCAGTTGCGTCGGTTGTTCGGCGTACTCCCGTTGCAGCAGGGCGAACAGCGGACCTTTGAGGGCAAAGATAAAGCTGGCGGTCTGTTGCGAGTCCTGGCCGATCAGGGCGCGGCTGTGGGAGAGTTTTTCCAGGAAAATCCGGGTTTCTGCCCAGTTTTCATGGCCGACCTGTTGCGAACCGCCTTGCTGCAGTGCTGCGATCAACAGGTTGAGGAAGTCGTTGGCCTGCTGCCGGGTGTCTTCGGCCTTGACGTTACGCGTGGCCCCCGAAGCCTCAAGGCTGGCAACCCATTCGGTCAGCAGGGTAGGGCGATGGGTGTGCAGTGCCTGAATGGTATGAGCTTGCAGAGTTGCCACAGGAAACCTCCTTGAATGCCTTGGTTGAGTGGCATGCAATTTATACTAAATTGAAGTGCTTTGAATTGTTTCGAAGCTTTTCGTTCATTCGGTTCAAGCCTTGTGGATCGGGCGCTTTAGGCGGATAGGCGTTTCGCCGGCAGTGATCAATCAGCGTGCACCCGGCGCGCCGCCGCGGCCATCCGCATCTCGCAATCGGCCCTCAGCCGGCGCATCGAAAAGTTCGAGTCGGCGCTCGACGTGAAGCCGTTCGAACGCACCACGTGACCACCCTGATGGTCTGGTGGAAGCGGGCTTGGGCGTGGTGGAACCGCAGGTGATGCGCAATGTGGGCTTGATCAAGCGCTGCGGGCGGACGTTGCCGCCGGCGGCGCTGGAGTTGGAGCGATGGATGCAGCAGATGCCGTGTCGGTCAGCGTGACACCGAGTCCAGGCCGGTGGATTGCACCACCGGTTGTGCCTCGGGCGACGCCAGGAACTGCAACAGCGCCTTGGCTTGTGCCGGGTGTTCGGCATTGACCGGAATGCCCGCGGCAAAACGCGTCACCGATTGCACATCCTCCGGGATCTTGCCGACGTACGTCACACCCGGCACCGGCAACAGCTCCGCCACCTGTTGCAAGCCCACTTCGTAATCGCCCTTGGCGACCTGTTCGGCCACCGGCAGGCGCTCGATCATGGTGCCTTTGGCGGGCATGCCGAGCTTCTTGAACAGCTCTTTCTCGACATACACACCGCTGGCGCTGTCCGAATACGCCACGGACTTGGCCTTGCTCAATACAGCCTTGAGTTCGGCATCAGTGCCGATCGCAGGTTTGGCCGCACCTTCCTTCACCACCAGGCCGATGCGTGAGTCGGCCAGTTCCACGCGGGAAGCCGGGTCAACCTTGCCTTGTCTGATCAGCTCATCCAGGGCATAGCCGACCATGATCACCACGTCGGCATGTTCGCCACGGGCCAGGCGGTTGGGAATCGCTTCCGGTGCCTTGCCCATGGACGGGCCGAGTATCGTGTCGAGGGTGTCGCCGCTGTGCTGGGCGTATTGCGGGCCCAGCAGTTTATAGGCGGCGGTGAAGCCACCGGAGGTCATCACCTTGAGTTCCTCGGCCTGGGCCGTCAGCGCCAGGGCGCCGAGGGCCAGGGCCGTCAGGGTCTTGAACACAGACCTCATCACACCGCCCCCTGCATCACCTGCCCGCGTGCGTTGGCGCGACGATACAGCGCCAGGGTCGAGCACAGCGCGCAAACCGCCGCGAACATCATCCAGTAGGCCGGCGATGCCTTGTCCTCGGTGATGTGAATGAACCAGGTGGAGATCGCCGGGGTAAACCCACCGAAGATCGCGGTCGCCAGGCTGTAGGCCAGGGAGAAGCCGGCCACGCGCACTTCCACCGGCATGATCTCGGTGAGGGCGGGGATCATCGCGCCGTTGTACATGCCGTACAGGAACGAGAACCACAGCAGGGTTTCCAGCATATGGGCGAAGCTCGGTGCATTCACCACGTAGGACAGCGCCGGATATGCCGTGAGCACCGTCAGTGCGGTCATGGCGATCAGCACCGGCTTGCGGCCGAAGCGGTCGCTCAAGGTGCCGCCGATCGGCAGCCAGACAAAGTTCGATATCGCCACCAGCAAGGTCACCAGCAGCGCGTCGGAGGTGCTCAGTTGCAGCACGGTCTTGCCGAAGGTCGGCGCATACACGGTGATCAGGTAGAACGCGGTGGTGGTCATGGCCACCATCAGCATGCCGCCGATGACCACGGTCCAGTTCTTCACCAGTGTGGCCAGCACTTCGCGCATGGTCGGGCGATGCTTGCGGTTGGCGAACTCTTCGGTTTCCTGCAGGTTACGGCGCAGCACAAAGATGAACGGGATGATCACGCAACCGATGGCGAACGGAATGCGCCAGCCCCAATCGGCAACCACCGCCGGTTCCATCCACACGTTCAAGCCATAGCCCAGCGCGGCAGCCACCACGATGGAGATCTGTTGGCTGCCCGATTGCCAGCTGGTGTAGAAACCCTTGCGGCCCGGGGTGGCCATTTCAGACAGGTATACCGACACACCGCCCAGTTCCGCACCGGCCGAGAAACCTTGCAATAGGCGGCCCAGCAGCACCAGCAGCGGTGCCCACAGGCCAATGGTGTGATAACCCGGCACCAGCACGATCAACAGCGTGCCGCTGGCCATGATCGACAGGGTCACGATCAGCCCTTTGCGGCGACCGACGTCATCGATATAAGCGCCGAGGATGATTGCGCCCAGTGGCCGCATCAGGAAGCCAGCACCGAACACGGCGAAGGTCATCATTAATGACGCAAATTCATTAGCGGCGGGGAAGAATGCGGCAGCGATGTAGGTGGCGTAGAAACCAAACAGAAAGAAGTCGAACTGTTCGAGGAAGTTGCCCGAGGTAACGCGGAATACCGCACCTACTTTCGAACGGGCAGAATCGGGCAGGGAAGGGCTAGTCATGGTTTTGTGTCTCCAGCGTTCTTTTAAGTGCTTGTTTCGCGTAAGACCGAGGATAGTGGCTGACACATTTAGAAATGATAAGTGAAAAATTTGGATTGATTAATCTTAATTGGCTATCAATCGCCGTATCCGTCAAAAATCCTGCTCTGTTCTATGCTGGTAGATGTGACCGATTCTTACGGAGGGGAGGTGGCTATGGGCAACGAACAGAAGCGCCAGGATGAGCCGGAGCGTGAACAACCCCAGCAACGGCGTGAAGAAGAAAAACCCCAGACCTGGAAACATCCGGATGACGGAACGGAGCTGTCCGAGCGGGATCAGGAGTTTCCGCTCAAGCCCTGAGCAAGGGGCCGGTATCAGCAGATTGGCGCATAGACGCCGTGCGTCGCGCTTTCTACACTGCGACCTGTCTTGGGGAAAGGGCAGGCGCCGATGAATCGCAATGAATTACGCAAGGCCGACATCAACCTGATGGTGGTCTTCGAAGCACTGATGCTTGAGCGCAATGTGACGCGGGTGGCCGAGAAGCTGTTTCTCGGCCAGCCGACCATCAGTTCGGCCCTAAACCGTCTGCGCACCTTGTTCAATGACCCGCTGTTCATTCGCGTCGGCCATCGCATGGAACCCACCGCGCGCGCCGAGGAAATCATCCAGCACCTGTCGCCCGCCCTGGACTCACTGTCGTCGGCCTTGAGCCTGACCCACGATTTCGACCCATCCATCAGCACCATGACCTTTCGCATCGGCCTGTCCGATGACGTCGAGTTCGGCCTGTTGCCGCCGCTGCTGCGCGCCTTGCGCCAGGAGGCGCCGCAAGTGGTGTTCGTGGTCCAGCATGTGGACTACTGGCGCATCCCCGACCTGCTGGCCTCCGGCGATATTACCGTCGGCATCACCCAGACCCGTGGCCTGCCGGCGAATGCCAAGCGCAAGCTGCTGCGTCATATCCGCCCGCGACTGCTGCGCGCCGACGCCTCGGACACTCCGCTGACCCTCGATGAATATTGCTCGCGCCCCCATGTGCTGGTGTCCCACACCGCCAACGTGTCCGGGTTTGCCGATGAGTGGCTGGCGGAAATCGGCCGCAAGCGCCATGTGGTGTTGTCGGTGCCGCAATACAGCGCATTGCCCGCGCTGCTGGCCGGGACGGACCTGATCGCCAGCCTGCCGGACTACACCGCCGAGGCCATGGCGGTGTCGGGCAACCTGTTCTGTGAGCCGTTTCCGTTCGAGACGCCGACCCTGGATTTGTCCATGGTCTGGCTCAGTCATGTGGACACCGATCCGGCCGAACGCTGGGTGCGTTCGCGGCTGGAAGCGTTCATGAGTGATCGGGGCCTGGCGAACAAGGCTTGACGCGTTTATCCGTGGTATATCTACGAATCTTCCTACGAATGACTCGGAGTCATCCATGCCACACCTGCACTTGGAATACACCGCCAACCTGACAAACCTGGCCGTCGAGAAAACCCTGTTACGTCTCAACAATGTGCTGATGGCGTCCGGGCAGTTCGGTTCCGAGTTCGATATCAAAAGCCGTGCCGTGAAGGTCGAGAGTTTTCAGGTGGGCACCTCCCTCAACCCACGCGGTTTCATCGCGGTGAAGCTGTCACTGCTCAGCGGGCGGTCGCCGCAGGTCAAGCAGCAATTGTCGCAAAGCCTGCTGGCAGCATTGCAGGATCTGGGGGACTGGCCGGCGGATATACAGGTTCAGCTCAGCGTCCTGCTGGTCGACATGGATCGCGATTCCTACAGCAAAGTCGCCATCGGCTAACCCGCAATCCATCGTGGCGAGGGAGCAAACGCCCTCGCCACAGACGTTAGAGTAATCCCTGATCCGCACACACCTTCACCACCTGCTCACGAAACCAGGTATTGGCACTGTCCTGTTCACTGCTTTCATTCCACTGCATATCCAGGGTGAACCCCGGCAACCCGTTGGGGGCCTCGCAGTGGCCGAACACCGTCGCGGGCGCCAGCAGTTTTTGCACGCGGCGCGGCAGGGTGACGATGAAGTCGGTGCCGGTGATCATCTTCAGCGCTGCGCTGTAGCTGTTGGCCCGGGCGATCACCTGGCGCTTGTGGGCCTGGCGCGCCAGCCAGCCGTCGATCATGTTGGTGTCGGAGGTCCAGGGCGTGGGGAACACGTGACGCCGCTCGACGAACGATTGCAGGCTGAACGCCGTCTCGCGCGGTGCCGCGCGTTTATCGAAGACGCACACCAGGTCGTCTTCCAGCAGCATCTGGGTCTTGAAGTCTTTATGGGCGCGGTGAAAGTGCGGGCCGAAGCAGATCACCAGGTCCAGGCGGCCCTCGCGCAGGTCGTCGGCGGGGATGTCGGCTTCCAGTTTCTGCACATTGACGATCACCGGCAGGTCGGCGCGGTCGAAATGCTTCAACAGGCGCGGCAGGATCAGTTGTTCGAAGTACTCCGGCGCGCAGACATTGAAGGTCACGGCCTTCTGGGTCGGGTCGAAGGCCTGGCCACCGGCGTGGCACAGGTTGATGCTTTCGAGGATCTTCTGCACATGGGCGTACATGGTGGTGGCCTTGTACGTAGGCCGCATGCCCGCCCGCGTGTTGATAAACAGTTCGTCTTCAAAACTGGTCCGCAGTTTCTTCAGGCTGTAGCTCACGGTGGACTGGCTGACGAACAGTGTTTCTGACACCTCGGTAACGCTGCTCTGGTCATAGACGGCGATAAACACCATCAAGTCCTGCATATCGAGTTTTCTGAGCAAGTTACTGTTTAACATCGGTTTCGTCCGTAAACCCCATGTACCGAAGTCAGTACAAGACAGCGCGAAAGCTTAACGGAACGGCCGTGCCAATAGAAAGCTCTGTAGGGTGTTTCTATGTTTGGTGTGGGACAAATACTGTTTGCAACACGACGTCAGCGAATATGTTCTGCGTAATGCTTTGGGTTGAAGCGTGTGACGATCAACAGCATCACCACGATCACCGCCGTCAGCGACCACCAGGCCCATTCGAAGCTGCCCAGTTGGTCGCGGATCATCCCGGCGATCAGCGGCGACAGGCCAGCAATCAGGTAGCCGATGCCCTGCACGAATGCGGTAAGGCCCCCCGCGCGACGCGGGTTGTCGAGGTGGTCGAGGGACAGGATAAGGCTCATCGGGAACAGCCCGCCGATACCCAGGCCGAGCAGGCATGGCCATAGCAAGCTGAGGTGCTGCGGGCTGAGGATCAAGCCGCAGAACCCGAGGATGATCAGCACCAGCAACACCGCCACCACCCCACGTTTATCCCGGCGGCGGTTAGCGATGGCCGGCGTGACCAGGCCGGACACCACCTCCATCGCGGTCAGAAAACCCAGCAACAAACCGGCATTCTGTTCGCTCCAGCCTTGCTCCACGTAGTACGGCGCCAGCCACGCCAGTACGCAGGTGTAGGACGCTGTACCGAGGCCGAAAAAGATCGCCAGCAACCAGGCGCGGCCGTTGCCGAAAAACGCTTCCTGAGGGCCGGCGGCGGCGTGGGGCAGCGGTGGCAATACCGAGCGCTGGGCGTACCAGAACACCAGGGCCAGCAGCGCCAGAAACGCCCAGATCGCCAGCCCGATGCGCCAGCTGCCGGTCTGCACCTGCACGAAGGGGGAGAACGCTGCTGCCAGCGCCGCGCCGCCCATGATGGCGGTGACGTAGAGGCCCATGAACAACGACACGTTGTCGCTGAACCGCGACTTGATCAGGGCCGGCATCAGCGCCTGGATCATGGCGATACCCACACCGGCGGCAATCGCGCTGACGATCAATTCCATGGCCGAATCCAGGAACAATCGCGACAACGTCGCCGCGCCAATCACCAGCAGTGACAGCACAATGCTGCGGTGCTCGCCAAAACGCTTGGCCAGGCCCATGCCAAAGAACATCGCCAGGCCCATGGCCATGACCGGCAACATGGTCAGCAACGCCGCGCTGCTGAAACTCAACGGCACCTCGCCGCGAATGGACGACAACAACGGCCCCACGGCGGCCATCGACGGCCGCAGGTTAAGGGCGACCAGGACGACGCTGATCATCAGCCATACGGCGGTGGTGGGTTTTGCCTGAACGTTTTCCATGCGCCTGCCTTGAATGAACAAGGGCGAATCAGGCCACGCCTGGGGGAGGGGGGCAAATGAGAAAGTCGCAGGGGCTATCTAAAAATTGCAGTTAACTGAAACACCGCAAATCAAAATGTGAGAGGGGGCTTGCTCCCGATAGCGGTGTGTCAGTCAAAGATGCTCCAACTGAATCAGCGCTATCGGGAGCAAGCCCCCTCCCACATTCCACAGGGAGGCTGCACCGTCAGATAGACCGGATCACATGCTTGATCTCCTGAAACGCCGCCAGCCCCCACGGCCCCAGCTCACGGCCGATGCTGCTCTGCTTGTAACCACCCCATGCGGTCTGCGGGAAGATCACCTGCGGTGCGTTGATCCACACCAACCCGGCCTGCAAGGCATTCGCCACGCGCTCGGTGGTCTCGACGCTGCGGCTGATCACGCTGGCCACCAGGCCGAACTCGCTGTCGTTGGCCAGGGCAATGGCCTCTTGCTCAGTGGCAAAAGGTCGTACACACAGCACCGGGCCGAAGATTTCTTCGTTCCACAATGCACTGTCCAATGGCACGTCGGTAAACACCGTCGGGCGAATGAAGTAGCCCTTCGCCAGGTTCGCCGGGCGTTCACCGCCACACAACAATCGCGCGCCAGCCTCGACGCCACGTTGGATATGCCCCAGCACTCGCTGATACTGCACGCGGTTGATCAGCGCGCCCATCTCCACGTCGTCGGCAAACGGGTCGGCGACGCGAATCCCTTCAACCCGTGCCTGCAAGCGCTGCAGGAATTCATCCGCCAGGTTGTCGGCCACCAGCACGCGGCTAGTGGCGGAACACATTTGCCCGGCGTTGAAAAAACCACCGCCACACGCCAGCTCCACCGCCAGGTCGAGGTCGGCATCCGCCAGTATCAGCAGCGAAGATTTACCACCCAACTCCAGACTCACCCCCTTGATGGTTTCCGCTGCGCGTTGCATCACCTGTACGCCCACGGCGTTGCTGCCGGTGAAGGAAATCTTCGCCACGCGACGGTCTGCCGCCAGCGGTGCGCCAACGGCCAAGCCGGTGCCGCACACCAAGTTGAACACCCCCGCCGGGCAGCCCGCGTCAGCGATGATTTGCGCCAACTGTAACTCCGCCAGCGGCGTGACTTCCGACGGTTTGAGCACCACGCAGCAACCGGCAGCGAGGGCCGGGGCGAGTTTCCACGCGGTGGTGACCATCGGGAAATTCCACGGCACGATCAGCCCCACCACGCCGCACGGCTCACGGCGCAGGCGCGCGCTGAAGTCATCGCTGGGCAGCGCCACCGGGAGGTCCTGGCCGGCGTCCATGGCGTCGGCGATGCCGGCGTAGTATTCGAACGTGGCGATCACGTCGTCCACATCGATGCCGGCTTCAAACAGTGGCTTGCCGTTGTTGCTCGACTGCACGTGCATCAGCTGTTCGCGCTGCGCGCTGACGCCTTGGGCAATTTTGCGCAGCAGGCTGGCGCGATCACGGCCGGTACTTTTAGACCAATCGACAAAGGCCACGCTGGCCGCATCGACGGCTTGGGTCACGGCCTGCGCATCGCCGACGCTGATGCGCGCCAGCGTCGCCTCGGTGGCCGGGTTGATCACCTCCAGCACTTCATGGCCTGCGCGCCATGTGCCGTCGATATACACACCGTTCAATACTGCGCTCATACCGCTACCTCCTGCATCCATAGGTTCTGGTCGATCTCAATCAGCGTCGGCCCCTGGCGATCAGCGGCGGCGTGCAAGGCGCTGCGTAGCTGTGCAACGCTGTGAGCGCTGTCGGCAGCACTGCCGAGGGCCTTGGCCACGCCGATAAAGTCCGGGGTGTAGATGTCCACGCCGACCGGTTCGATGGCGCGGTTGAGCATGTATTTCTTGATCTCTTCATACCCCTGGTTATTCCACAGCAGCACGATGATCGGCGTGCGCGCTTCCACCGCGCTGGCCAGTTCCGGCAGGGTGAATTGCAGCCCGCCGTCGCCGATCAAACACACCACCGGCTGCCCATCGCCACGGCCCAACCAGGCGCCGATGGCGGCGGGCAGGGCGTAGCCCAAGGTGCCGTAGCCGGTGGAGGAATTGAACCAGCGGCGCGGATGGTCGAGGTTCAGGGTCAGGTTGCCGCTGTACACCGGTTGGGTCGAATCGCCCACCAGCACGGCGCCCGGCAGAGCCTCCAGCACCGTATTGAGGAACAGGGTTTGCGCGCGGGTGGCGGCGTCCCAGGTGGGGACCAGTTCGGCCCACAACCGGGCGACGCGCTGAGCGCCCCAGTCGGTGCGGCGAGGGCCAAGCGGCGTGCGGTTCAATTCCGTCAGCAAGGCATCGGCGGCGATCTGCGCATCGGCCACCAGTGCGAGGTGCGGCGGGTAGTTGCGCACGGTCTGGTCGGGGTCGATATCGATGCGCAGCAGCGCGCCGGGTATCTCGAAGCCACCGGCGAAGGTCACGTCGTAGTCGGTCTCGGCCAGCTCGGTGCCGATGGCCAGCACCACATCGGCCTCGGCCACCAGCGCGCGGGTAGCGACCAGGGACTGGGTCGAGCCGATCAGCAGCGGGTGATTGGAAGGCAGCATGCCCTTGGCGTTGATAGTCAGGGCCACCGGCGCGCCGAGGGTTTCGGCCAGACGGGTCACTTCGGCGGCCGCCTCAATCGCGCCGCCACCGGCCAGGATCAGCGGGCGTTTCGCGGCGGCGAGCAACTGGCTCATCTGCTTGACCGCCGACGGTGCCGCACCGGCACGGGCGACGCTGACCGGTTGACTGCCCAGCAGCGCATCGGCGTTTTCCACCAGCACATCCAACGGAATCTCGATATGCACCGGGCGCGGCCTGCCGGCCTGGAACAACGCAAACGCCCGCGCCAGCAGGGCAGGCAACTCCGCTGCCGACATCAATGTATGGGAGAACGCCGCCACGCCGGCGATCATCGCGCCCTGGTTCGGCAGCTCATGCAGCTTGCCGCGCCCACCGCCCAACTGGCTGCGCGATTGCACGCTGGAAATCACCAGCATCGGGATCGAGTCGGCATAGGCCTGGCCCATGGCCGTGGTGATATTGGTCATGCCCGGGCCGGTGATGATGAAACACACGCCCGGCTTGCCACTCGTGCGCGCGTAGCCGTCGGCCATAAAACCGGCGCCCTGTTCGTGGCGCGGGGTGACGTGGCGGATGCTCGAGCGGGCCAGGCCGCGATACAGCTCTACGGTGTGCACGCCGGGGATACCAAACACCTGGTCCACGCCGTAGCTTTCCAGGAGGTTGACCAATACTTCGCCGCAGGTCGCCATAGGTGTCGCTCTTGTTATGGATTCGTGGCGGTATTGGAACGGCTGGCCCGTAGCGGCAACAATCGATAAAAAGTCATACTAGCCATGTCCTCACGTCATGGCTGCGCCCTTATGAAACGCCTTCCGCCACTGCCCGCGTTGCATACCTTCTGGGTCACGGCCCAGTGCTGCAACTTCACCCGCGCCGCCGAGCAACTGCACATCACCCAAGGCGCGGTGAGCCGGCAGATCGCCGGGCTGGAGAGCCATTTGGGCTACGCCTTGTTCCAGCGCCAGGCACGGGGGTTGAGCCTGACCGAAGAAGGTCGCGAGTGGTCGCAACGGGTGCAGCAGGTGTTCGGCCTGCTCGGTGACGCGGTGGAGCAGATCGGCAATCGTCGCCATACCCTGCAAATCAAGGCGTCCACCTGTGTGATGCGCTGGTTGTTGCCGCGCTTGATGCAGTGGCAAAAGGAACGCCCGGATGTGCCGGTGGAACTCACCACCACCGTGGCCTACAGCGTGGATTTTCGTCGCGAGCAATTCGATGCGGCGGTGATCTATGCGCCCATCGCCGAGCAGTCGGCCGAGGCGCGGCACTTGTTCGACGAACAACTCACCCCGGTCTGCGCACCGGCGCTGCTTGCCGGTTTGCACACCCCGGCGGACCTGCAGCAACAGGTGCTGCTGCACCCCACGCGGGACGAGCGCGATTGGGCGCGGTGGCTCAAGGCGGCGGATACGCGGTTGAGCAACTTGAGCCAGGGGCATCATTTCGAGACGTTGGATTTGGCAATGAACGTGGCCTCCCAGGGCTCCGGGGTGGCGATGGGCGACAGTGCGTTGATGGGCGAGGACCTGAAGGCGGGGCGGTTGGTGATGCCGTTTGAACTGCGGGTGCCGACGGGGAAGGGGTATTACCTGGTGTATCCGCCGGGGACGGTGCCGTCGGCAGGGCTTGAAGCACTGATGGATTGGTTAGTGAGCCAGGCGCAACAGTCGTAGGCGCTGAAGATCCAAATGTGGGAGGGGGCTTGCTCCCGATAGCGGTGTGTCAGTCAAAGAGGCTCCAACTGAACCACCGCTATCGGG